>JAEOUM010000218.1 GCA_016839275.1 Candidatus Thorarchaeota archaeon | reverse complement strand
GTTCCAACTTCCTCTAACTTCCCTTACATAGTATATAATATAAAATATTAGGGGGAAACATAATATTTTGTTTAGCAAGCATTAGAACAAACAATTTATATACATAATATCACTCAGGAAAATAGTAATGTCGAAAAATCGAAAGGTTAAGAGGATATGCGAAATTGGCGGATACATAGTCCCCATGGGATCTTCAATGTCCATGATGAAGTAATTCTACATCGCTTTTACAAGGAATGCTTCGCCTAAAGAAATCAAATTGTGACATAGTTCCAATAGTCTATGAATCTCTTTCACTATAGAAACTAGAGATATAATACTCTCAAAGCAGCAGCTAACGCTCTATTGAGCCTAATCACGCATCATTTATATCTCGATTCTTGGAATCCATTCGACAGGTACAATAAGCTCTCTGTGCACATCCCAAAATATATGTTCGAGTGAATATTCCTCGTGCATACCTTCATGGAATGATGCATCCGAAGAAATACTAGAAGAGGTCACCAAATGGTCACAATCTTCATTGTTGATGATGAAGCCATCCTGCATCGGCTCTACAAAGACGTGTTCAGCATAAAAGGACACGAGGTAATCGCTGATGCTTTTGATGGTGCAGAAGCAGTGGAGAAGTTCATTAGTCTTAATCCAAAGCCAGACGTCATTATTTTAGACCATAGGATGCCAAACAAGGATGGTATGCAAACGATGAAAGAGATCTTGGAGATTGAGACAGATGCCAAGATCGTGTTCATTAGTGCTGATGCGAATGTCAGGGAACAGGCAATGAGTAACGGCGCAGCAAGTTTTGGTTTGAAACCAGTTACTATTCGACATATGCTTGATTTAGTTGAGAGCGCTGTATCTGAATCATAGACAAGACATGGGATACTCCTGATGTCTTCAACTGGTGGTGTTAAGTCCTGATAAACAATAGCCATTCTGGAGTTATTGTTGCAGGAGAAGTACCTCTTCTAAGAGTCCTTCTTAAGATGGCTCTTGAAGACTCGGGTTTTGATGTGGTTGGCGAAGCAGAAGATAGAGAGAGCCTACTTATCATGTGCCAAGGAAATAATCCCTCAGTCGTACTAATTGACTTCAGCATTGAACAAGAAGCGCTTGTACGTTTGATTGAAGACCTCTTGGATATTGATCCTGTGGTAGCCATTGTCGTTATTTCTGACCTTGTTGAAGGTCAAAGTGAAACCGTTCTCGCAGCCGGTGCACGCGCCTTTTTGCAGAAACCTTTCAGTATGTACGATATGACGGATATTGTTAGAAAGGTAAAGCCTATCTACTAGATATTGAGATTGAGAAATCCAGATCTCCAAAACATAGAAACATGATGCTAGTGAATATTATAATTATAGCATATGCCTCCATCAATAATGATGTAATTCCCTGAACATGCGTTACGAATGCTATTGCCGCAAAAACGGTCAAGACTATACAGCAAAGGGTGAATAGCATTTTGACCCATTCTGATTCTAGTAGGATTAGTCCTAGGAATAACAAGAAGTAAGGCATTCCCAGAACAACAATAAAGATTACCCGTTCTCCGACGCTTGGATATATCATGTCTATCCCTGTCGCAAAGATCATAATCTCCAAAACAGCAAAAGCAAGGATGTTGATTGCTAGGAATTTCTCCATTATTTCTCCTGTTTTCATTACTATCGCCTGAAGACTATATGTCTTCAATCTGGTAACCTTGCATCTGGAAAGGCAACAATTCCCTCTGAACCTATCTTGAACATCACACGACGCATGTCATGTTTAGCTCCCCTCATCTTCACAACCCTCATTGTGCGTACGTAATCTCCAGAAGAGTACATTGTGTCAAGTTTTACAACACCATCACAGATGAAGTATGGCATCTCGTCATTTTGAGCGTTTTCGTGGGCTTTTAGCTCATGTGTTAATAGGACAGTATTTTGCCCATCAGCTATGTCCCGTATGAATCCATAAACAAGCTGCCGGATTTCAGAGTGGTCTCCTGCAAGTTCCAATAATGGTCCTAGTCCATCAATCACTATTCGTTTGGCCTTGACTTCAGTTGCTTTCTTACGTACGAGCTCTGCTAGTCTTGGAACTGTAAACGGTTGTTCTCTAAGCAATGGATGGTCAAAACCAATGACATATTCATAGCTTGTTTCAGTAGGAACTAATTTCAATGTACCACTAAGAATGGTAAGGTCTTCTGAATTAATAGCGCCTTTAGGATCAAAGCCAAAGTCCTGCATATCCTCAAGAATCATGTCAGAAGTCTGGTCCAATGAGAAGAGAATTCCCTTCTCTCCTTTCTTCACACCATCGAAGAGGAAATGCCAGGTTAGGATGCTCTTGCCTGTACCAGGTCCACCTGCCAAGAGGGTTGATCTGCCTTTGACATAGCCCCCTGAAAGAAGTTCATCAAGACCTGTGACCCCACTACTGACTCTCTCTTTTGGCATTGTTACCACGAATATCTACACACATGCACCGATTTAATCTTTGACCATTGGCATTTCACAGGACGAGCACATGCACGAAAGCTATATCACCCCAAATCCTGACGTATGCGAAGGAAACCACTAGAATCCTTTTGATATAGAACGCATGGAAAAAAATCGAGAAACTGGCTCTACAAGCCCCTGATGAGAGAAAGGGACTGATGTGTGTTGCGGAACAATCTAATAATCCCGGAATTCATGATGTATCGACCAGGCATAGAGGATTCTGAGTTAGAGGAGATTGGGAATAGAGTCAATGTGCATGCTCGAAGCACAAAAGACCGTTTCTTGATATTTACAGATATTCTGATTGAGTTTGTTGGAGGCGGAGAATGGCGTAACCGAAGCCCAGCCTTTCTAGCAATGTGTGGCAAAGCATGTTTCTTGCGAGGAAAATATGGGTACAATCAGATTCTAGCACGAGAGAGTCAGAGTCTGAGTTGTAAAGGATATGCTGCAGCTGCTTACTGTCGTCAAAGCCTTGATCCTCGGTGGCTGAATAATCTACGGAACATTACAAATCAGACTTGGCAGGCGAAAGATTACATAGCTTTTGCAGAACTTTCAGGTCAACTTGCATCCGTACTCATGGATTTGGGCTACACAGATCATGCTCGTGAGATTGCCTCAGAAAGCATAGACAAGGTAACATTGGCAACCGCCCAGGATGCTGAAATTCGAACGATGGTTCAGGCAGCACTTCTCAGACCGAGGATTATTCTTGCATTCATTTCAGGTTATTCCGATTCTCGGGAAGAGGCTCTGATTCGCCTCGATTCTGCTCATGATACTGCGAGTCTTCTCGACCATCAACTAGCACTAAATGATATTCGATACTATAGAGCTCGAGCTCTTGAAGATATGTTCGAGCACGATCGAGCAATGTCTCTGGTCACTACTTCTCTTCGCCAATATGAGCGGATGGGATATCTCAAAGGAGTCGCTGATGCACGGAATCTTCGGGGCGTCATTCATATAAATTTGGGACAACTACAGGAAGCTAGAGACCAGTTCGAGGAACTTCTAATCATTCAGCAGCAGCTGAATAATCAAGTTGGATTAGCAGCAACATTGGTCAATGTTGGTGAGATAGACAGAGCTCTTGATCAGATTGATCAGATGGAGATCTATAACCGAAGAGCACTGGAGATTAGCCAAGAAGCTGAATACATGCGAGGTATTACGATAGCAACTGTAAATCTTGGTGATGTTGCTCTTCGCCGAGGTGATATACAAGAAGCTCTGCGCTTGTACGTAGAATCAATCAAATTGGCTGAAGGAGCAGGTATGAAGCAAATTCTCTCCCATACATATTTTCTGGCTGGTGATGCTCATTTCCTCTTGCAAGATTTTAACGTAGCAATAAAATACTACGAGAAGGGTAGAGAAGTAGCGCTTGAAGTCGCGCACAAGCTATATGCATTCAATGCAGAAATTAGTACTCTCATCACTCAATGGGCGATGAAGGCAAAACAAGATGATGAGTTGTTAAGTCGTATTCGAACGATTATGGGTCCAAGTAGTAAGTGGCTAGATGCTGATGATTCACAGCTAATGAGAAATGTTCGTAGAACTGTCCTAGAAGATCCAGCTTCAGATAGCGAACTCTGCATATTCTTTGATAATGAGAAAAGCTTCGAGTGTAGAGTTGAACGTCAAGCTCTGCGAAAGGAGTGTTTTGGGAATCTGTTTTGGATGGGCTATCTCTGCCCTCATTTCCGTGTTTTCATTACAAAACTTGAAGAATAAGCTATTGAATTCCTAATGTTTATACATCGACTCATACTACGAAGTCATGTGGCGATACAATGCTAGTTAGTAAAGACATACGATTAGTACCGTTGGAGGAAAATCATCTCGATGACATTATGAGAGACTGGAATACTCCAGAGATGAGGAAATTTCTAGGCGGTTACATACCTCATACTCGCGAACATGAGAGAGAATGGATTGAAAGCGTTCAAATTGAAATGAAGAAAAGATCCAGCTTTGTCTTTGCGATTGAGCAGTTGCCAAAAGACAAATTCATAGGAACTATTGCCCTCCATAATATCGACTGGTTGTCTCGTTCTTGCACAATGGGAATAGCTATCCATAATGAGGAAAATTGGGGAATAGGTTTTGGGACTCAAGCAATAGAACTCTTGATTGAGTTTGGATGGAAGAGTCTCAACCTAAGACGAATTGAGCTTTCTGTTCATGAATTCAACGAACGGGCAAAACATGTTTACGAAAAACTAGGTTTTGTGGAATATGGCAAGGCTCATGGTAAGTACTACATTGATGGCGAATACGTCAACTCATACTACTTAGAACTCATTAGGGCATCTGAAAAATAATCTTGAATTTCTAATAATAAATGAGCAAAGAATCCTTATATGACAAGTAGTCTGATGGGTCACTGCGCAACCAAGGGGACATCATTCATGAGCGCACGAGGCGCTATTCCTCCAATAATAAAGGATGCATTAGAGTCACAAATAGGCTATGTTCTATTGATCACCGGCAAACCGGGTACTGGAAAGAGCCTTTTTGCAAGAGAGATATTCAGAGAGTATGAGGATTCATTTCTTATACTCTCAAACGCTGAAGCAACCGGTGCGGATGAACTCTCAGATTCAGCTCGATGGGATTTGCGTCATGCAGTCGCACAGTATTGGAGAGAGGTAGCTGAAGTCCCCCTTTATGAGATGTCATTGCAGAAGCAAATTTGCACTTTACTTGGTACAAGTGATGTTTCTGAAGAACTTAATATCATTATAATCGATTCATGGAACGATTTTGTTATGCCTGTTGACAGTCGCAGGAAGTATGAGATTCAACAATCACTAGTATATGCTGCGAGAAATGAGAACAAGAAACTTCTATTAGTTTCAGAAAGCAGCTGGGAAGAACAAAATCAAATACCCCTCGATCATTCTGCAGACGCGATCATTCACTTCGAGAAGCTTCAGGACAATCAGCGAATGTTGCGTCAGATGAACATAGAAAAGATGCGATATCATCCAGTAAGTCAAGACACATATCTCTTCACCCTAGAGGACGGTCGTTTCTGCTACATACCTTGGTACACGCACCTTTTCCCGCCAATAACTGTGGAGCGAGAATCAATAACGGATCCAACTAAGAATAAAATCTCTACAGGGAACAAGAGCCTCGATAGAATCCTGTCTGGCGGATTCGAAAAAGGTATGCTGAGTTTATTTGAGGTGGAGAATCTTGCTGCACCCTATCTCGAAACTTTGTACATTCCATTTCTATCAAATCACTTGCAATTGAACCGACCTGCGGTTATTCTCTTGCCAGAAGGCTGGTCTCCAGACCGGTTTATCCACGGGTTAAATCACTTTGTTAGTGCAGATAGAATCGAAAAACAGGTTGTTTTCTTTGGCAGACACGCTCTAGGGACACGGGAGAATGTACGCAGTATTGATGACGATCCATGGAAAACTCTGCAAGAAATACGATACGAAGCAACACAACTAGAGCGTGAATTTGAAGCCGAAGCTACAGAGCTATTTGCTCTAGACACTTTGGAAAACAAGTACGGAGTGACTGATGTGAAGGGTATGTTGGCTGAAGTAACTGCTTCACTTCCTCTCACAAATAGAGCAACCGTAGCAATACTGAGCCAGCATCAAGAACTCAAGAGTGGTTCTATTGCATATGGCATTCATCTTAGAGTTAAGGAACTCAGCGGTGTACTGAGTGTCTTTGGCGTGATTCCACGCACAAATTACCTCGCCGTAAGCCCCCTACTATCAAAAGGATTCCTTGACTATGAACTAATCCCAATCGTATGAGGTGTGCTAATGAGCAGCTCCAATAAAATGAAAATTCTAGTTGTTGACGATGAAGCATTAACCACAGAACTAGCCAAGACATTCCTTGAAAAGCATGGTTTCTCTGTTGTAATCGCTGGAGATGGAGAAGCTGCATTATCTTTAGCTCACTCCGAGAGTCCCGATTTAATCCTCTTAGATGTCATGTTGCCCACAATGGATGGATTCACAGTGTGTAAGAAGCTCAGAGAGAGTGAGAGATTTAGAAATATACCAATACTGATGTTCACAGCAAAAGGGCTTAGTAGTGATATGGAGGAGGGTGAAGCTGTGGGTGCAGACGAATATATTGTCAAACCATTTTCAGGCAAGGCGTTGGTTGCAACAATCAGAAAACATCTACATATGAGTGAATGAGAAGAAGAGTGATTAGTATATGTCCGGAGAACCTTCTAATGCAGGTTCACAGGTTAGCATAATAGACAATATACTATTGAGACCACCTCCTGGATATGTCTTTCTCGTTATGGCTTCCCAGGACAGTCATTATGACCTTTTCATGCTCACCTTAATTCGTCGTGCAATAGAACTGAAATTGAAAACACTCGAAGTGGTCACTGAGGCTCGTAATAGGCGACTTATGGCTGAGCTCGCAGAGATGCAGAATGATGATTTCAAGATCCTAGAAGTCAGCTATGGACAGAAGACCCTAGGTCACTTTACATGCTCACCACATCTGCACGAAATTAATATTCAATTAAGAAGTCTGCGAAAAGACATGTTGCCTAAATTGATTACATTTGAAGGCCTAACTCCTCTTCTTATCGACTTCACAGCACGAGATGTTGTCCAATTCTTTAAGGAGTGCGTTGAAGAAAGCATCAAGATAGGCTCAAATGAATTCTATCTTGTGCATGCTGAAACTGCAGACTCTGTTACAGTAAATCAGCTCTTTTCGCTGGCGCAGGGCATCATAACACTCAGTACAACAAAAGGAAAGCACTATCTGTCTGTTAAGAAAGCAAAAGGAGTCGAACTACCTTACAATCCCATTGAATATGTACCAAAAATGTCTGAATCTCGGAGCAGTAATTGGGAAATTATTTGGAATTGGTGAATCTACTCAGGATTCAAGACTAATTCATCTTCTTCTTCCGACTCACTGGATGAGAATAGTCTCTCGAAAAGCTTGATTGCCTGTTTGACTGTTGAAGCCCAGACATCAGGCTGGTCGTCTTCTACTGTTGTGGCAGACAATTTAATGGGGTCAAGGAGAGCTCTAACTTCTTGGCAGCTCTTTTCATCCCATGAGCATTTACTCATAATTGATTCAATTTGATTGATTATCTGTCCTCGAAGAGAAGCAAAACGCATCCTTTCCTCATCAAGATCCGCAAGTCGTTTGTTCACCTTGCCAAGCTCATTTAGCAGACGACGAACAGCTGCTACATCCTGTCGAGCTTCTGGAACAATAAATCCTTGAGGAACAACAATTCCTCCGGATGATCTTCTGATGAGT
>JAEOUM010000035.1 GCA_016839275.1 Candidatus Thorarchaeota archaeon | reverse complement strand
CTGTAGATCTTTCTGAAGGGTTTGAGTCTATCATAGCTCATTGCTCCTCCGCTCAACGTTAAGATGCCTAGGAGGTCTTTTTCAAGAGTTGTGAGTGTTGAAAAGATATGTTGTCTCTGTTTTTCATCTCTCATTCTTGTCGCTAGCATACCTATCAGAGACGAACCTGTATCTTTTCCAGTGACATCAATTCCCCACATTTGACATGCAACCAGCAAGTCTTCTCTAAAGACATGTTCCAATTCCTTTTCTAGAGATTCTTTTGGCATTCTATTATCCCAAGCTCGTAATTTTCAGATATAGCAAGCAAGTCCCGGATTTTTCATCATTTAAGGAGCTTTTGGTTTCGCTACTTTTGTATCCCAATTATTACGTAGCGAGCCAATAAAAAACTCGTTTTTTGGAAGAAACAAGCTTATCTTGTATTACTGGCACGTTTTGGCGGGTGCAATCTTGGAGCCGCTCCTTTGGTGTATAAAATACCGTCCTAGAAAATGGGAAGAGTTTGTAGGGCAGGAATCAGTAATAGGTCATCTCAAGAACCTAGCTGAGTCTGGTGTTTTACCAAACATGATCTTTTATGGCCCACCAGGTACTGGAAAGACATCAGCGGCTGAGGTCTTCTCAAGAGCAATCCTGGGTTCTAGCTATGGCGCGAATTTCAAGTCCCTTAATATTCGAGACGTATGGGAAATCTCGATGGCAGATGCTAAACGTTCCGTTCAAGACTTAGCAAAGCTTGATCGTGATAAACGGTCAGAGCTTGATGAGTACATGTCGATCATCTACAGAGAAGCTCAGTCTGCTCTCAAAGTCAAGGGAAGCACAAGACCGCCAAATAGAAGTCAACTTCTTCAAGAAGCAATTAGATTCTTTGCTTCTACAACAACAGTCACCGATGAAAAGGTCAAGATACTTGTTCTTGACGAGGCTGATGCTTTGAGCAACAGCATGCAGCAAGCTCTCCGTCGCACAATGGAATTATACAATGAATCTTGTCGCTTCATTTTAATAACTCCCACGCTTGCAGGTTGGAGCCCAGCAATAATTTCGAGATGTTCTGTCTTGACCTTTCCAGTCCCTAGCGACACTCTCATTGCTGAGCATGTTACGAATATAGCCAAGAAAGAAGGAGTCGAGATTGATTCGAATGCCGCACAAGCCATAGCGCGAGAATGTTCTGGAGACCTGCGCCGTGCACTCAATCTACTTCAAATAACTGCGACTGCGAGCAACACTATAACTGAAGATATTGTGTATGCCCATTCACAGACCCACCTTTTAGCAAGTGTAAGGGACATCGTTTCTATGGCCATTGAGGGTTCTTTTGAACCTGCACGAAAAAAGATTAGAAACCTTCTAGCTCTTGATGGATATTCTCCTCAGGAAATACTACTTGAGATCGAACGTGACCTTGTGAAACGTCCCTTTGATTCTATTACGCTCAAGAAAGTCTTGAATAGAGTGGCTGAAATTGATCATCGAGTGACCCAAGGCAAAAACTCATTCATCCATCTGACAGCACTCTTGGCATCACTGAGAGAATATGCTGCGGAGCTTGCTTAGATGATCGGTTCAACATCCTCTTTGAACCGTACCTTGTCTTCAAGAGCGCAGGAGAGATTCAATGGCAGTATCTGTTTATCATAGAGGAATTCTGCTAAGATGCCCTTATCATTCTTTGATATCATTTCATTATTCACAGCCATAGTGAGCATTTTCCTTACATCGGAAGGAGCCCCATATCGGCACTTGAAGGACAGAAAATCAACAGCTTCAACAATTGATACTGGATTTCCTTTCTTTCTAAAAAGGTGTGCCAAGACTAATAACATGTCCCTGCCATTCATGTTCTTCGCGAGCGCCGACACCCTTTTAGTAGTTATCGTGTGATTAGATAATACGAGAATGAATAATCGCATCATGAGAATTCACGGACACACCATAAGAGAGATACAGAATCTACTTCAAAGTACATATGAGCCCTTTCAGAAGGATATGGTTCTGGACACAAAATCACTTGGTGGATGGTCAAACATCAATATTCGAGGCATTTCAGAGGGGACACAATTCGTACTCAAACTACCTTGGTCAAAAGTTCACTTCGATTCCAATCCTGAGTCAGAATTAAGCAGATTACTGACATATCTCAGTAGATCCCAACTAGCTTCTCCTCCTATAGCCGTTGGAAGGCTCCCTGACAGGAATGAAACTCCATACATGCTCCTCCACTACCTTGACGGTGCAGCATATTCTTCAATAACTGATGCATCTAGAGAGGAATTGGTGGCACTCAAAAATTCTCTACATGATTTATCCTGTCAAAAACCGCCTAGTCTTCGAAAATATAACACTCCCTACGACTATTTCACCAAGTTTTCCGATGATATTACGAATCACAATGCTCTCTCGAAAGGTTCTACAGAGGTATTGTCTCTTGTAAGAGTGTTTCAAGAGCATCACGCAGAGTTGTCCCCGAAAATAGAAGCGCTTGAAAAGTGGTCAAGAACCCTTATGCACGGGGATCTCTGGGAGCCGAACATACTATTTCAAAATGGAAAGGTTTGCTTGCTTGATTTTGAGTTCTGTACATATGGAGATCCAATATACGATATAGCCTATCTATTGGAAGCTAAAGAAAATCCTCTTGCAGATAAACCTCCAAAGATTCTTTATGCTGAAAATCTGAACTGTGTCAATTCTTACAGGCAGATTGCTCTCACTGCTCTCATTAGTTGGTCTCTTGATAGGCTGCTATTCATGGATGCTGGTCTTGTTGAATCAAATCTAAACACTCCCCTGATTAAGAAAAATATGCTAAGATACACGCACACAAAAATCTCTCGTCTTATTTCACTCACAAACTAGGTGAAGAAACTCTCAGGGGGCTTTTCCCAGACGTTCTCATCTGCTGATGCAATGACGTACTGATATCCTTGCTCAGTGAGGAACAATTGACGCTTTGCTGCGAAATCCATGTCTCTCGTGTCTTTGGTGACTAAAGAATAGAATCTGGCGAAACTTCCATCAGTCTTTGGTCTGAGAATTCTCCCCAGACGCTGTGCCTCCTCTTGACGTGACCCGAATGTGCCTGAAACTTGGATTGCTACATTTGCATCTGGCAAGTCAATAGCAAAATTAGCTACTTTCGAAACAATGAGAATTTTCTCTTCGCCTTCTCTAAATGCAGCATAGAGACGTTCTCTCTCCTCATTACTAGTCTTGCCTGTGATTAATGGAGCTCCAACATCCTTCGCAATTAGGTCAAGTTGGTCCAGATACATACCAATGACAAGTACATTATCATCTCTATGATGTGCAAGTATCTTGTTTATAATGTCAATCTTGTCTGGGTTCTCTGCGGCTATTCTATACTTCTTCCGGTCTTCAGCAATAGCATACTGTCTTCTCATATTATCAGGGAGCTCTAATCTGATCTCATAACAAATAGCTGTGGCAATCCATCCTTGATCCTCTAATAATTTCCAAGGCATGTCAAATCGTTTCGGACCAATTAGGCTGAAGACATCCTCCTCCTTACCATCCTCTCTTACAAGTGTAGCTGTGAGTCCTAATCTTCTAGTAGCTTGGATTGCTGCAGTAGCTCTAAAAACAGGTGCTGGAAGGAGATGGACCTCATCATAGATTAAGAGACCCCAATTTCTTGCTTGGAAAATCTTGAAGTGCTCGAACTCTTCATCTCTAGATTTCCGCCAAGTCAAGATTTGATATGTAGCAACAGTGACCGGTCGCACCTCCTTAGCATCTCCTGTATATTCACCGATGTCTTCAGGCTTGAGAGTAGTTTTATCTAAGAGCTCATGGATCCATTGTCTCACAGCTATGACGTTCGGACACAGAATCAATGTGGATGTCTGAAGCTTGTACATTGCTCCTATTCCTACCATTGTCTTGCCAGCGCCACAAGGTAGAACTACTACTCCTGAACCGCCTCTTTCTCCTCCACCAGCATAGAATGTTGCCACCGAGTCATCTTGATAAGCTCTGAGTTTCCAAGGTTTCCCTTCAAGAGTCATACTACGAATCTCAAAAGGAAGATGTTCTCCTTCAACATAACCTGCAACATCTTCTACTGGATGACCTATCTCAATCAATGCATGTTTTATGAAACCTCTCTGGGACTCGTCTACTCTAAACGTAACGTCATCTATTCGGTCGATGAGATATTGTGTGATTTTCGAAGTCGCCCAAATCTCTTCTGCGAGGTCTTCATTCTCACAGAGCAAGAGCAAATCAAGACCATCCTTGTAGAGTGAAAGTTGTCCATACCGTGACATATAGTCTACAATCTCTCTGGAAATGTTGCTTGGAATTGGATATTTTGCAAACTCCTCCAAGGCTGCAATGACCTCATCTGGAGTCATTCCCATTGCAGCAGCGTTCCAAAGGCTGAGTGGCGAGATTCTGTAAGTATGTACATACTCTGGACTTTTCACAAGTTCAGCAAAACGAGCCAAAGAGTCTCTAGCATCCGCATACAGGGGATTATCAACTTCTAGTAGGACTGATTTATCAGACTGAACGATTAGCGGATTACTCAGATTTGCCATTTTCTTTAACATCCAGATTGTATCGATTTTATCTGCTAGTAGCTATCAACTAGGCAGAAATCGAAGAACGGCGCATTACTAACGTGATAAATCCTTCCGTCGTGGCCGTTGTTTGTGTCTTAACCTCTAGTTATATTAGCACCATCAGACCGACGACAAGAACACGAGGACAATAGCATGTCGAGTAGGGCTGAAACCATACGGAGGACAAGTCTGTATAGAAATCCCCGTGTGTTGGTTCTAGGTATTGACGCCATGCTCATCATGCTTGGATTCGGGATTGTTGCCCCGTCAATGTCATATTATCTCATTGCACTTGAAGGCGGTTTGACACAGCCTCCCGGTCCTGGTTATATAGTGCCTCCGGAAGTTGTTGCAGAATTTTCCCTTATACTCGGTATCATGATGGCTGCCTTCATGGGAACACGTACTCTATTGGCCAGATACTGGGGCGGCGTATCTGATACACATGGAAGAAAGCCAATCATCATAATCGGATTAGCAGGATATGTTCTACTGCTTATGCTCTTTGGTCTTACTCAGAATTGGATTCAGATGCTCGCAGTTCGCGCGTTCCAAGGTGTTGTGTCCGCAATGGTCTGGCCTACTGCTGAAGCAGCTCTAATGGACATTGTTGGTCCCTTGCGAAGGGGTGAGGGAATGGGACTCTATATGGTCCTTTCTAACATTGGATTTGTTCTTGGTCCTGGTCTTGGAGGACTGCTCTATAATTATTGTAGAGACTTCTTGTTACTGCCTGTGCCTGACGTTTTCAGAGTTCCATACTTTATTGGCGCTCTGATAGTTATCCCTGCTGTGATTGCAACAACCATGGTGCTCAAAGAAACTGCACCAGGAAAACTCGATGCTGATTCTAAAAAACTCGAAGCGATGAAAACACATTCTTCTGAAGCCTCTCTTCTTCCTGTTGTTCATCCAATGATGGAGGAAGATGAGATGACGCCCAAGAGGCAGAAAATGATCTATGCGCTTTACCTGATGTCTGCGGTTAATGGGCTTGCAATGGGATTAGGTCAGCCAATATTTCAGCTCTTTCTTATGAGTCGAATCACCACAGATATCGGTCTTATTGGATTAATTATCTCTGGAGCTGGAGCTGTGGGATTATTATTCTCGGTACCTGCAGGTCGATATTCTGACAGACGAGGACGGAAAGGTCTTGCTGTCTGGGGAGCAGTTGGCGCAAGAGCAAGTCTGGCAGTGCTACCCCTTACCACTGATCTTGTACAGACAAGCGCAGTATGGATTGGACAGTCTGCCGCAATGTCTTCTTCACAACCCGCTATGAGAGCAATACAAGCTGATATTGTTCCTTGGAGTCTACGAGGCAAGCTGTTCGGTACAATTCAAGCCTTCTTCAATGCAGGAGCCACTGTCGGACCAATTGTGGGCGGAGCTCTGTTTGCATATTTCTCACTGATTCTCATCCCAGTTGGACCACTCGTGATTGACGGAGTTGTTGTACCATTCTGGTTAGCCTCTATTCTTGGGATCATTGGAGCTTTTGTAATCTGGAAGTATGTCGAAGAAACAAGACCAATTGAAATTATCAAAGCAGAAAAAGATGAAATTGTCGCTGATGCGACATAGAAGATTTCACTTCTCGCGGTGACCGTAACGCCTATATACTTCTAATGAAGGCAGAATTCTTGATTTAATGGAAACGGAGGTGCTAGAATATCAATGACTGCTACAGACTTTTATCCATATGATACCTGCACCAACGTTGAGGATATCTAACTGACATCCGCTGCTTCTGTGTGCCTTCATTCATTTCACGTATCGTGCGTGAAGTTACTATGAAGCGCAACGTGTCTTGTAGGTCTTTGTTTTTCCGATATTCATGTGCTACTAACATACGATGCGTGTAACTCGTCAATGAGAGTGTAAGAAAAGTTGCATAAAGAAAACACAAGCAATCCCGTGGGTTCTTCAAGCCGAAGATCAAGAAGCCCAGATGCAAAGAAAACTACCAGTCTGATGAAGGACAGGTCTAAGCGTAGACTAAGTAAGCAGCTTACAGTCCAACACATCGTGGAGATCTACTCTCCAGGACCTTCTGAGGTGATCTAGAATGACTGGCGTAGTGGAGAAGCTAAATCCTAAGAAACCCAGCGCTCTTTCTATGAAAAGAGATAGTCAACGCGGAACACAGCGTGGGTGGACTGTTGAGATCAAGGAGCTGACACTAAGTGAGGTAAAGGAGGATGCTGTTCGCTTTGCACTTGCGACTGATGTCGCTTATCAAATCAATGCTGGAAAAGAGGCTTCAATCTATGTTGCGTATTACCGGAACCATCCAATCATTCTGAAGGCTTTCAGATTCTGGCAGACCTCCCAGGCGAAGAAGTCCAAAGGTTTCTTTGCACCAGGGAGAATGCAGGTCCTAGCAGCAAAGGAGTATGATCTCCTTTTAGCATGCTTCAAAGCTGGTATGCGCGTTCCTACTCCCATTGGACGAGTCGGTAATTATCTTACTCAACGGTTCATCGGTGATGGAATAGAACCAGCTCCCCAACTCCGGACGGTTGATTTGGATGACCCTGAGACAGTGCTTGATCAGATCCTAGATGATTATCTTGTGATGTACCGGGACGTTCACTACGTCCACGGAGACCTGAGTGCATACAATGTGCTCTGGTGGAAGGACTCTCCTTGGATAATTGATATGCCCCAGGCATGCAGTGTGGATCCATGGTCTGAGATGAAGCACGTAGAATCATTGCTTCGACGAGACATTGTCAATGTGCTCAGATACTTCAGGAAATATGGGATAACTCGAGATCCTGACTATATTGTCAAGGTGTTCCTATCTGAATACATACCGAGTAATCTACGAAACTATACTGAGGAAATTAGTTTCATTCATGAGGAGGTTGGATTGGATGAGTAGGGTTGATAAGTTCAATCCCCTCGCAAAGGGAACTGCAATTGATCAAAAGCGGGACTTGATACGTGGCGGAACTAGTGGCAAGGCAGTTATTGAAGAACCTCGATTCGAAGCTATCCGAAAAGAAGCAATTACTCTTGGTCTTGCTACTGATGTCCTCTATCCTATGAGTGCTGGTAAAGAAGCAACTATCTTTCTAGCAAAGTGGAATGATCATCCAATCATCCTGAAGGCTTACAGAGTCTGGGCGACTCCCCATAAATTGTCCATGACAAAAGGCCATATTCGTGAATCCAGTGGAAAGAAGACGAGGTGGATTCTCGGACTACTAGAAGACATCGCGGTAAAGGAATTTGATGTTCTCCAGAACTGTTTCAAGGCTGGAGTAAGAGTGCCTACCCCAATATCCCGTGTCGCAAATTATCTGACAATGCGGTTCATAGGTGATGGTGAGAGACCTGCACCTCAACTGAGAGAAGTTGAATTGGAGGATCCCGAGGCAGTAATGAACGAGATTTTTGACCAATATTTGCTCATGTACCGGGATGCTCATTTTGCTCATGGCGACTTGAGTGCGTATAACATTCTTTGGTGGAATTGTCATCCTTGGATCATAGATGTTCCTCAGACCGAGGCTGTGAATAAGTGGTCAGATATGAATAGGATTGAGTTAATTCTTCAGCGAGATATTTACAACGTGCTCAAGTATTTTGAGAGTTACGGAATTGAGAGAAACCCTGAACACATTCTCAAAGTATTTCTGGACGCCTACATCCCTGAGAATCTTCGAAATTACAAAGAATTGCGAAATGAAGGAATCGAACTCCTCTAATTTTGGGTTCTCCTAAACGCGCATCTCTCCCTATGATTATCATACTGATCAGCATAAAAAGTATGGATATTATGAAACCTCAAACACTCTTATTCATTAGATTAGAAAAATAAGATAGTGAGCCTCAGAAAACTGAGGCTCTCGAATCTCCATTGCGGACGGTTGCTTTGTTTGACCGATTGTCCAAGGCGCCCTAATCTCTCAGGAAACCTGAACTTAAGCTACCTTCCGCAAGACTACCCTGGAAACTCCAGGTATCTTCTTCAGGCTCTCTTCGAGCTCATTGAGTGTTACAACTAGCTGATCTGGGATAAAGTAACATTCATAGTAGCAACGTTCGCCGCGTAGGCAAACACCAGTAGTGAAGATAATATCACTAAGTTTGGCATCGTTGAACGCGAAGTTCAATTGCTTCAAGAAATTCCTTGACAGATCACTGATCTCAATTCTCAGTAGATAGATATCCTCACTCGCAACTGGGAATAGTTTTACCACTTTGTCCTTATG
>JAEOUM010000034.1 GCA_016839275.1 Candidatus Thorarchaeota archaeon | reverse complement strand
AGCAGCATTGACTCCAGCAGCCACTGCGGACATGACACACTCATCAGCACCAATAATGACCTCAATCTTCCCTTTTACCTTCTGTATTAGTTCGAGGAGATAGGGGACATTACCACTACTGTCTTTGATACCTACAATATTATCTAGCTCAGAAAGATCCTCGACAACATTGGAATTCAATACTCCAAGAGTGCACTGAGGAATGTTGTACATGATTACAGGTAAATCCGCCTTGCGTGCAACGGTCGCATAGTGCTCGAAATACCCCTTGTCGCCCGGTCTTAAGTAGTAGGGCGAAATCACTAAAGCTGCATCACATCCAATATCAGCAGCATACTTGGTAAGAAGCACAGTTGCGCGGGTGCTATTCTGACCAGTGCCAGCAATAATGGGAACACGACCGTCAACATACTCAACTGCAAGTTTTAGGAGTTTCTTGCGCTCCTCAGTTCTCATATATGAGAACTCACCAGTTGTTCCAGCAGGGACTACACCTGTCGCGCCTTTGTTTATGGTATACTCAATGACTTGTTTAAAGCCGTCTTCACTAATATCTCCATCTCTAGAAAATGGTGTTACAAGCGCTGGCATTACTCCTTTTGGCACAAACTTACTCACAGAATCACCGATGCCTGTCGAAGCTGGTTGGTATAAATGGGCTTCGCTTAGGATAGATTTTCCAGAGAAGTCAATATATGTTCAAATTGCACCTGTTATACTATGAAGGAATACATACTTGCTATGACTACATGTCCTGAATCAAATAGTCAAGAATTGGCACGTATACTTGTTGAGAAGCGAGTATGTGCTTGCGTCAATATCATCCCTAATATCACTAGTATATACCACTGGAAAAATGAAATAGTGACAGATGCAGAATCTATCTTGATCATAAAGACTGAAGCAGGATTTGAAGAACGTTTAGAAAATACAATTATGGAGAATCACCCTTATGAGGTTCCGGAGTTCATCGTTCTAGACATCAGAACAGGTTCTAAGAACTACCTAGATTGGATTTCTGCAAGTTTAATGATTAGCTAGGTTAGGGTTTATGCAATATCGGCACGTCTAGCTGCATATACTAATGACTCATTGAAATATTGCCCTACGATAGCACACATTGCAGGACCAATGATGTAATTTATCTCACCAGGCATAAGCTCCTTCAAATTAGTCTTAGATGTTAGCTTACCCTTTCGCTTCAGAATCCCAATCTCTCTTTCAATTGTGGATTTAGCCTTGTCCCAAGCCATTGGCTCAGCACCCTTACCTGTACCTACTAAACCATCCTTGATCTCGTAGATTCCCCGCATAATGAAAATAGCAAGGTTATCCATGTCAGTGGCTTCTTTCATGAAATTCTTACCATGCTGGTCACACTTAGCCTCTTTTGGCACTGCACCACAAGCAGAGCAAATTAACCGGCCGCGATTTGTCCTGATATAATACGCTAGGAGATTAGCGCACTTTGTTGTATCACTCTGTGACCATTCTAATCCCTTTGTGCCTACACGCCCGATAGCGCGAAACACAGTTTGAGCTTTATTATGGAGATACATTAGAATATCAATCGATTCACGTTTGGATTCAATGGACATCCTTTCCTTCTGTTTTGTTTCATATGCATACTCTTCCTTGGCAAGTTTCTCCAAACGCTCCTGTTTCAAGAATCGCTGCATAATATCAAATGCAATCGCATAGTTATCGTAATCAAGACCATCCATTTCAAGGGGCTTGTCGACAATACCCTCCAAGGTTGGACTAGGAGTGTTTTCAAGATCTCGTTGGGCAGCATTCATATCTTTATTCGAAAGACGGGCATGCATCCATGTGCATATTCTGGCAGCGTCAAGATTCGGATGAACCACTTTAAACTCATAGATACGCATTGCAGCTAGATCAATTAGAATTTCCTCTCTGAGAAATTGAAGACTTGTATCAGTATCTTCGTATATGCTCTTTAGAAGAGCCTTGATACGAAGGAGGTCCTGCTTTGATCGAATATAGGATTCGACAACTCTAGTAAGATTTGTGATAATGCTAGTTGTGAAATGCCAAATAATATCAAATCGGATTGACCTGATTGTTTCATCCTCAATTCGTTGCTTGCTAAAATCACGGGAGGAAGAAATACCAAGTGAACTGAGCGCGCCACTCTGTACTTGATTCCGTATCTCCATTAGTCTTATGATCTCCTCTGGAGGTGGGACTCGCATCTTCTTCGATAACTCATCAAGGACCTCAATTTCAATACCTACTAAGCTATTCCGATTTTTGGCCAGCAAGTCAATCGAGATTTTGTCAAGCTCTGAAGCTCGAAGACCTCGAGCTTTCAGTAACCCTTTCACTGGTCGCGCAAGAGTGTCCTCAAGCTTTTCTAATGTCTTTAGAGACCTTTCTAATAATTCCATCTCTTCTTTACTGACTTGTGGTCCGGAGGGAGTTTCTTCAACTGCACTAATCAGTGCACGTAGACCATCACCGATAACTGACACATCATCAATGCCCTTTCGACGAAGTTGGGCTTTCAAATCATCTGCTTCTATTGTAAGCAGTGAAGACAGAATCTCAAGTACAAACGATGAGTTTGCTGATAGAATATCAGCAATCGGACCGATGACAACATTTCCTAACCTTCGCTCATATTCGTCAATGGTAGTCGGCGTATCGTAGTCATCTTTGACTGCCTCAAGCAAAGATAGTCGAATTATGTGTGCCTGCTTGATAGCGTTGAGTTCATCAGCACTCTTGGAAAAACGCTCTGAAATCGTGGATGCAATCTTTTCCCAATTACGTGATGGTATGATTGTGTCTACTAATCGACCCCTTGCATATTCAATTCTACCATAGATATGCTCGAGACCCCATTGAAGAACAGTGGT
>JAEOUM010000033.1 GCA_016839275.1 Candidatus Thorarchaeota archaeon | reverse complement strand
GATACTGCATATCCTTGAATTTTCACTTGCTAGTTGGTGCGCTCATGACTCCTGACAGAGTTCCAATAGCACACCACCTGAGGTTTTTGGATGGACAAAAGCAATTTTCGTACCATGAGCTCCAATACGAGGGGTTTCATCGATAAGTCGTGCGCCTGCTTCTTTATGTCGCACGAGTGCTTCCTCAATATTATCCACTTTTAGTGCGATATGATGCATTCCTGCACCTCGCTTTTCTAGAAATCCAGCAATAGGGCTTTCAGGGGAAGTAGGTTCGAGAAGCTCGATTCGACTCTCACCTATTGTCAGAAAGGCAACACGAACCTTTTGTTCAGCTACCACTTCTGAACCTGTATACTCGAGTCCGAGGATGTCTCTATAGAAACCAATCCAGCTATCAATACTTTCAACAGCTATTCCAATGTGGTCAATCCGTTCTATTTTCATTTCTGAACAACCTATAGAATGTCTGGAGCTTTATACTCACCAAAAACATCACGTAAGACACTGCAGATTTCACCTAGTGTTGCGTACACTCTCACAGCATCCAAGATGAGCGGCATAAGGTTAGTATCGCCCTTAGCAGCGTTTCCAAGGGCAACGAGTGCACTCTTGACTTCATCATCCTTTCGGCGAGATCGAACTTCCTTTAATCGTTGAATCTGCTCCTGTTCTGCTTGCGGATTCACCCTAAGATAGTCAAATTGTTGTGCTTCATTTACGACATACTCATTCATACCAACAACAACCCTATCCTTCTTGTCGACGGAGGTCTGATAGTCATATGCGCTATTATGAATTTCACGTTGGATGAATCCATTCTCTATTGCAACGGTTGCCCCGCCCATCGCATCTATCTTCTCAATGTACTCTAACGACTTCTTCTCAATGTTGTGTGTTAGAGACTCTACAAAATAAGATCCTGCAATTGGATCTAGTGTGTCAGTGACTGCAGTTTCATGAGCGATAATTTGTTGTGTTCGTAGTGCTATTTGAACGGACTGCTCTGTGGGGAGTGATAGAGCTTCATCTCTGGAATTTGTGTGCAAAGACTGTGTTCCCCCAAGGACTGCCTGTAGAGCCTGCAAGGTAACGCGAACAATATTGTTGTCTGGTTGTTGTGCAGTCAAAGTGTAGCCAGCAGTCTGCGTATGAAAACGCATCATGCAGGACCGGTCATCATTGGCTTTGAACCTCTCTCGCATGATTCGAGCCCAGATTCGCCGAGCTGCCCTGAATTTGGCGATCTCTTCAAAGAACTCACTCGCTGATCCGAAGAAGAAAGAAAGGCGTGATGCAAACGAATCAACATCAAGACCAACCTCAATAGCAGATGTCACGTAGGCAATTCCATTGGCAAGAGTGAAGGCAACCTCTTGGATAGCTGTTGACCCAGCCTCTCGAATATGGTAACCACTAATTGAGATAGTATTGAAGAGCGGCATCTTCTCAGAGCAAAACCTGAAGATATCAGTTATCAACCGCATTGAAGGAGTGGGCGGGAAGATGTAGGTTCCTCGGGCGGCATATTCCTTTAAGATGTCGTTCTGAATTGTTCCACGCAGTTTGTCCATAGACACGCCCTGTTTTTCCCCCACTGCAATGTACATTGCGAGTAACACAGCTGCAGGCGCGTTGATTGTCATTGATGTACTGACTTTATCAAGGGGGATGCCATTGAACAAGAGTTCCATGTCCTGAAGCGTATCAATAGCTACTCCCACCTTACCTACTTCTCCCCTTGCAAGTTCATGATCAGAATCGTATCCAATCTGAGTAGGTAAATCGAATGCAACCGAAAGACCAGTCTGTCCTTGTTCCAACAGGAATCGAAATCGCTCATTCGTCTCAGAGGCAGTGGCAAATCCACTATACTGCCGCATGGTCCACAGACGTCCACGATAACCAGTAGGTTGCACACCTCGTGTAAAAGGATACATCCCTGGAAACCCAAGATCTCTTTGATAATCAACATCTTCCACATCAAGAGGCGTGTATAACCGGTTGATTGGTACTCCAGATACAGTCTTGAAATGCTCCTGTCTTTCAGGGAACCGTGCTACCGTGCTTTTAACCTCAGTATCTTCCCAATCCTTTACTGCGTCCGGAAGCGTCACCTTCTCATCCATTGTAATTCACCTAATCTCACTGAACAAGAATTCAGCAATAAGCTGCTCTGCAACCGTGTATGGATCCTTTTTTCGTGCAGCAATCATTCTGATTGCCTTCTCATATTCTGGCTTTCCCTGGAGTTTTTGAGACAGCTCTTGTGTCAGTTTATATTTCATGATGCTTTGAAGCTCTTCACGACTGCGTTGGAGGCCCTTTTGTTCAAGCATTCCTGAGTCTTTGAGATACTTCAGGTGTTCTTGGAGCTTGTCAGCAAGTTCTGCAATCCCATCACCTGTACGTGAGTTTGTAAGCAAGACAGGAGGTCTCCATGCTCGTTCCCGTGGGTCAAGATCTAGCATAGTGTTGATTTCGGCGACTTTCTTATCAGCCCCAGGATAATCGCTTTTATTTACGACAAAGATGGCTGCAATCTCCATGATACCTGCCTTGATTGCTTGGATATCATCCCCACTCCCGGGGACATCTGTTACTATCACTGTATGTGCAATCTCTATGACCTCAACCTCAGACTGCCCAGTCCCAACAGTTTCCACAAAGATGATGTCTTTGCCAAAGGCATCAATCACTCGGACTGTATCTGATGCTGCACGAGACAAACCGCCAAGATGACCTCGTGTACCCATACTTCTAACAAAGACCTCATCATCAAGACTGTGTTCCTGCATGCGAATACGGTCTCCAAGGAGTGCACCACCAGTGAATGGACTTGATGGGTCCACACAAACGACTCCAATAGTCTTTGATCGCTTTCGAAACTCAGCAGTCAGTTTTGTCACAAGCGAGCTCTTTCCTGAACCAGGGGGTCCCGTGACTCCAATCACATATGCCTTTCCAGTGTGCTTGTAGAGCTGGATAAGGGCATCTTGTGCTAGGCGGTCCTCGTTCTCAATGAGAGATATGAGTCGAGCTAGATACCTTCGGTTTCCGCTCAATACACCATCAACAAGTTCAGTGACTGACAATACAAGTTCCTCTCTCAACGGAGCTATAGTTTGACATTTGCTTGGATATACTCAACTATTTCCTGTAGAGTTGTCCCTGGGCCGAATATCTCAGAGATTCCTGCCTTCTTCAAGTCAGGTATATCATCTTCAGGGATGATGCCACCACCGACCACGAGGATGTCATCTACTCCTTCAGCCTTGAGAAGCTCCATGATTCTTGGAAAGAGTGCATTATGTGCTCCACTTAGGATACTTAGACCGATACAATGAACCCCTTCATCAAGTGCCGCACGAACTACCATTTCTGGGGTCTGCCTAAGACCGGTATAGATGACCTCCATACCAGCATCACGAAGTGCACGAGCGACTATCTTGGCTCCACGGTCATGTCCGTCAAGACCGGGTTTTGCAACTAGCACACGTATCTTTTTGGATGAACTCACGAACCCACCTCAGGTTGTTGACTCATGACGAGAGACCGTGGTGATGATATAAAGGCTTTCGATTCTAGGAAAATAGTGCTCAGTCTTCCATAATGTGAACAACATTCTCTCTACCCTCACGAAAACGTCTAACAAGTCCACGTTCCTCAAGATTATTCAGGAGAAGAGAGACCTTTGCTTGAGACATCTCAAACTCAGTATAGAGGTCCTTCTGGGGACATGAACCGCCTTTTCTGCGAATCACTTCTAGGACCTCTTCCTCCTCTGCTGTCACTCCGATAAAGCGGACTTTACCAATTCGTCTGAGTCTGTAAAGAATGCGCGGACCAAGAATTGCAATGCTGATTCCAGCAACTATTCCCAGAAACGCAATTATAATGGACTCAATGATGAAAGTGCTTATTGGACCAGCCTCATAGTTTGGAGTCTGATACTGAATGATGAAGACGCGTTCCTGCCCGGGTTGAAGTGATGATGTATACCATACAAATGAAAGAGAGGATCCATCTGTGTAGTTCGTATCTGTGTCGGGGTATAATGGCACAACAGACTCCTGTGATAACATCGCTCCGGTCGGAAGAACTGCGGTGAAGGTCATATTTGCCAATCCAGTGAGGGGACGGATATAGTAGATGAAATCACCAACTAACTTCGTTATGTCCGATCCAACAACAGAATCTGATTGAAGGTCTGAGGATAGAAATCCCAAATCAATCCAGACGGATTCATTGGGATTTAGTGTCAGCCCAAGATCGACTACGACCTCAGTGTATCGATCATGTTCTACTATCACAGAACTTGCTGACGTCTGATTCACAAGTGCCAAAGTCAATATTGTTGCAAGTGAATCAATTCTGAAGTTTAAGTGCGTAACTGATGTTGCTCCAAGATTCACCATCCGGGCTTTAACAGAAACGGTTGTTAAGCCGTCATTGTCCATCACAGCAACAATATCGATTGGGTCGAGTAGAATATCACTGGTTTGCGCGAGTTCAGATGCACCATTTGCAGGTAGCATCATCAGGGAGATGACAACAAATGTTAGTAATAGGATACTTGATTTTTGCACAATCCAGCACCATTCCGAGTCTATGCGAATCCATTCACACTGTTTAAAGTTTAAGATTATACTTCTTCCTGTGGGGGCTTTGGGAGGGTAGCGCCGCAACGGCGCCACCCGTGTTGTTATGTTGTTATCTCTTTCGTATTAAAACGATGAGTATTGCTAGGAGAGAGACTGTGCCTATTCCAGCTAGGAGGACAATATCAGTTGAGGATCCGATGCTTGGCGCACCATTTGGATAAAGTCCAATTGAAGGATCATGGAGGATACTTCCATTATCGAAGTAAGGATAAGCGAGATAGACTGCAAGTCCAGTTCCAGTAGGAACATAGGAAGCGTTCACTGGAACAGCCTCAGTTACGCCACCAGGCCAAGTAATGACGGCTGTATCAAGCCAGCTAAAGAAACCTTGAGCCAAACCTGCCTCAAAATCAACGAAATCAATTCTCTGAACATCTGTACCCTGCATAGCCTC
>JAEOUM010000032.1 GCA_016839275.1 Candidatus Thorarchaeota archaeon | reverse complement strand
CGAGGAGTCGAACATTAGACTAGGTGACACAGTGGTCATCATTGGAGCAGGACCGATAGGTCAGATGATGGTCATGTTGGCAAAGAAGAATGGTGCATCTACAGTCATTGCATCAGACCTTGCCAATCTTCGACGAGATATCGCTACAAAAGCGGGTGCAGACATCACTATCGATCCATCAAAGGAAGATCCTGTAGAACGAGTGAGAGAGGAAACCTCTGGAAGAGGAGCAGATGTTGTAATCGAGGCAGTGGGACTTCCGAAGCTTTGGGAACAGGCAGTAGAAATGACCCGAGACGCGGGGACTACAGTGCTATTTGGCGGAGCTGCCTCTGGTACGACCTTTGAGGTAGACACTGAGAGATTCCATTACGGTCAGCTTACACTCAAGGGAGTATTTCATCTCAAACCAAGACATGTAGAGCAAGCGCTTCAACTCATCATTTCAAAAGATGTCAATCCGGACCTGCTGATCTCCCATGAAATGCCTCTCGAGAAGATAAACGAGGCATTAGAGATGATGAGTGAAGGCAAGTCCATGAAAGTTGCAATTTCACCATAACTACAGAATGGTGGATTCATTGACAAAAAAGAATGACGACTCACTACGAGGAAAGGCGGAAATCTATCGAAGCCATACAATAGAACAAAGACGCACAATGAAGTTGCGTGACAACGAACGTGCACTACTCGAGATAATCCAAAACCTCGATTCAAAATATGTGAACCTCGTCGTAGTCGTTGAAGGAAACCGGGATGTCAAGGTTCTTCGAAACCTAGGTTTGAAAGCCACCATAATCAAGACACAGTCCAAGCTGCCTAGGTACAGAGTGATTGAACAGATTGTGGAAGAGACAGGGGAGAAAGGAAAGGTACTCGTTCTAACAGACTTTGACCAAGAAGGAAAGGACCTCTGTAGCTATATAGAGAGAGGACTTGAACCTACAGGGATAAAGACCCTCAAGGGAGTACGAGTTCGAATTCGAAATTTAATGGGCAACTGGAGATGTATCGAAGAACTTGTTTCATTATTCAAGA
Organism: Candidatus Thorarchaeota archaeon; assembly: GCA_016839275.1. Classification (GTDB taxonomy): domain Archaea; phylum Asgardarchaeota; class Thorarchaeia; order Thorarchaeales; family Thorarchaeaceae; genus SMTZ1-45. Next base: position 11,517 of record JAEOUM010000032.1, on the reverse strand, counting down.
GAAGGGACTCGCCAGAGCAAGACCCCTCAGTAATCTAGTTCTCACACTGTTACTTGACTTCCGCAGTTCGGGCAGATGAATTTCCCACCAGGGATTTCAGTTCCACAGACTCTGCACAACCTAGTCTTCTTTTCTCGCATTGCATCAACGACATCTGCTGACTGCGGAACGAGCATGAATTTATTATCAGAATATGTGAGCCTGAACTCTCTTGGATTACCAGCAAGGTCCAGAAGATCAGTTGGCATTGGCAATCTATGCTTGTCATCAAGTCGAACTATTCTGGTGGTATCAAGCATGTCAAGGTCAATACCAGCCTGATGGAATCCAGAAATGACACCATCCCTGAGCTCGACCGTCACATCAGCTTTTGATGCAACCTGTTGGCTGTGGGTGACAATAAAGAATGATGTGCCAATGGTCTCATTCAATTCCTGAAACAGGTCCAGAATCCGCTCTCCAGTTTCAGGATCGAGGTCACCTGTTGGCTCATCACAGAGAACAAGCCCCTTCCCTTCAGTATCAAGCAGGTTGACAAGAGCACTAGCAATAGCGACCCGCGACTTCTCTCCGCCACTGAGAGTGGTTGCCTTATTCCGTTTGCGTTCCTCAAGTCCGACCATCTTGATGAGCCTATCAACTCGCTCCTTTCGGATAGCGCGAGGCACTCCAGCAATCCTAGCAGCGAGTTCCACATTCTGCCATGCGTTGAGATGAGGTAGTAAGTTGTTCAACTGGAAGTGAAACCCGATGAAGTTACGTCTTGCCTCTGTCAGAACACGTTCACTAAGCTTGGTGATATCAGTTCTTAAGTTGGCCCAGTAGACCTTGCCCACAGTAGCCTTCGTGATTCCTCCGATGACATTAATCAGAGTCGTTTTCCCTGACCCGGAAGGACCGACCACAGCCATGATTTTACCCTCCAGAATCTGGAGTGATACACCACTAAGGGCAACAACTTCTAATTCCTGAGCTTTGTAAATCTTGTAGCACTCATTCACACTGACAACTACATCATCAGGCAAATCGCTGTAAAGATCAAGTTCTTCCTCAATTTCGTATGTATTCATTATGACTACCTCACATGTTTCTCAGTACTTCCGCAGGATTTGTGTTACCTGCTCTACGTGCAGGGAAATAGCACGCTATTATCATCACCACGCACTCTAATGCTACTGTAAGAAGCATAATTAGGAGTGGATATGTTAGTATCTTTGGGAGAATTGGCCAGACAGAGAATATCCCAAAGGTGAGTAATGTCTGTGTATATCCAAATAGGACTCCGAGTCCAAGACTGATGAGAACTGACGCTAGGACACTACCAGCGAATTCACTAAATACCAAACTAATAACCTGTTTCTTTGTCCCACCAATGGCTCTGAAGAGTGCGTATTCAGGTTCACGTTCTATTACAGCAGAGCCCAAGAATAATGCAATGGATGATATGCCCATCGCTGCACACATAATGAAACTCATCGTGGTTAGCCCCTCTAGACCCGCTATGAATAAGGATGTAACTGTGTTCGGATCAAACTCAATGGCGTCAGTAATATAGACATCAGTATATTGCAGGGTATTGAGGTACTCAGTCAGTTCTGTCACATCATCAGGCGAGGCCGCACCTATGAAGAAGGTTCTAGCAGTCGTGTATCCAGTCTCATTTGATAGGTCATTCAAATTAACTAAGGCAAATCCACCAAGACCCGGTTGGAAACCAAAGAATGCTCCAAAAGGTATGCCTTCAAGGTCGCGCGTAGAAGCTAGTCCAAACCCTGGCGCACTATGCATCATCCCAACGACATAGAAAACCACGGCTTTGGTTCCAGCACCTGTTGAAACATCTATGGCGATAGGGTCCCCAACGGAAGCATTCCAGAGTGACGCATGATACTCGCTGAGTATTATACCGTGCGCTGTGTTCTCAAGAGATGTAAGTATGACATCATAACTTGCGCCAACAAAACTTGTTGATTTGAAATTCCCGATGTCTCTATATTCTGCTGCATTGATACCTTCTAGATAGATTCCTTCATAATCGACACTTGATGTCGTTTCAATCACTGCTGTCGAACCTGTGGCTCCAGGATATCCAAGGAACGAATCTAGCCAATCAATAGGATGTTCGGTCGTTTCTATCCTGACGGTTGAACCTAGCGCATAGTTAGCTTCATTTCTAAGTGTATCTTCAAAGCTTGCTGTCTGAATCATCATCATTGTGGTTGTGGTCAAGGTAAGGGTGAGAATCACTAGAAGTGGTATGAATTGTCCCTTTCTTCTCCGAAGGCTCTGAGTAATGTAGAGTTTCTTCTCACCCATAATACTTGTCACTCTCTCTGAGACGCTGGCAGTCACGAGTCTCATTGCCCGAGAACCCAAGTATGCTGCTGCAAACAGCAATAGTGAAGAGACGAGGAGTTCGAAGATTGCGGTTTGACCAGTCGGATTGAGTAGTACTGGCATAACGAGGAGTATAACAAGTACTGTGCCTAAGCCAAGAGCATAGTAGGAAAAATGAACCTCTTCGGGTATTTCATAGGCTAATCTTGTTGTAGGTTGTCCAATCTCTGTAACATCAATTCTTCTTGAAACATGGAACAAGTATGATGCTGGGAGGAACATAGCGATAAGTATTGCAAGGATCATCGCCTGGGATGGGATTGTGAGTTCATTCAGAAACACTTGGTAGCTAGAGATGTCAAAGGTTAGAAGTCCTGTTGACGATCCCATCAACGGAGTAGCCAAGATGGCTATAGCAAGTCCAAGGAGTAGACCTGTCAAGGCAAGAATCAGAGACTCCCAGATATAAGCACCAAATATCTGTCCATAAGAAGCACCCTTGGACCGAAGGGCACTAATCTCACCTTTCTTTTGTGAAACTGATGCTTCCGAAGTGAAGATTGTCAGCATGAGACTCATGATCATGACAGGAAGCGCTAGAATAATCAAGACCTGACTAGCAACATATGTGTTGATATGAGTCTGTAGATTGGCAATATTAGACAGACCATAAACATTGAGGGTATCATCACTCTCCTCAATCATTGTCTTCAAGGCACGCATATTGATTGCTGCCTGGGTCGGTCCTGCTGCAATCAGACCGTCAGCAGACCCACGAACAAATTCTACAGGAGAGAAGAAGCCTTGATTTTTAATCAGATCAACTGATTCAACACCAAGCTCTTCAGCAGAGATGAGAACTGAATCACTAATACCCATTACACTCTCAATAGGGCCAAAGGAATCCCAGTTCTTTCGTAATACTCCACCATAAGACATGCCAACAACCGATGGACGAACAACATCGTAGATACCGACAACTGTCAGGTTACGAATGATTTGGCGGTTGAGTAGTAACGGATCGAAGGGTCTACCATCAGGCGGATTATAACTAGTGCGAAGCACATCAATAGCAATCTCTGAACCTATCTCAATATTGATTGAATAATTACTGACAGCCCTTGCAGTGTCTGCAAAGCGCTGGGAAACCAGAATCTCTCCAGGACCTAAGGAGAAGTTGCCTTCCCAGGCAAGCTCTGTAGACCAAACTTCAAGGATTTCAGGAGTCACAACAATAACTCTTCCATCCTTAATTCCCAGTGCATAGTTTAGATCGGTTGTATGATATACTTCCCAATCAGGAGTAATACCATCTGCACGTAGGATACCGATAGTGCTTGGTGTTATATGAGCATACTCAGTGAAAGGACTGTGTAAAACTAACTCCTGTGCATCAAAGAGCGATGAATAGGATGAAGCTCCTGACTGTATCTGAATACTAAATTGGTAAGAATTTTGATCGAAATAGTCCCGAATCGCTAGCTGAGTGCCGGTGTTTGTCCAAGAAAAGACTGTAGTAGGCAAAGCTATACTAATAGCCAGAATGAGGGCAATTCCCATATTCCTAGTTCGACTGTTCTTCAGAGAGGTGAGTGCATAGTTAATTGGCCATAGACGATTGCCCTTCAGGAGTTTTATTCCATCCTTTCTCTTGGCCATACATTTCACCTCACATATTTCTAAGCACAACAGCGGGCTCGGTTCTTGACGCTTCTCGAGCTGGCAAGAACGCCCCAATTATCATGGTCATAATCTCAACGAAAAGAACAATTGTGAGAAATTGTAATGGGAATGAGATTGTAGCTACAAGAGTCCTAGAGAAAGGACTCATGTTGTTCAGAAGGATTCCCATAACATAACCAAAGACAGCGCCAAGGAGTATACTAAGTACTAGAGATGCAATGACAACGCCTGTGAATTCAGAGAAAACCATTGAAACCACTTGGCGCCTTGAGCCTCCAATGGCACGAATTACTGCATATTCCTTTCTTCGCTCTCGTACTACTGAACCCAGAGAAATCGATAGTGCGAAGATACTAAGAATGAGAGACATAACAAATCCAATCGAGAAGAGACCTTCTACAGTGTTTAGGAAGAGGGCGGTATAGAGGGACCGACTTTTGAGATCAAACTCTTGTGGAGTGTTGGGATAGACTCCAGGAAGAAGGCGTAGGTCATCAATTAAGCGGGTACGGTTGACATCACCTTGTAGACTGGCAAAAAACAGCTCCGTAGTATGGCGATCAATAACACTTTCGACATACTCTAAATTAGTGATAGCAAATCCAGCATCGGCAGCCTGATACCCGAATCCTGCTCCGAGGGAAGATGAAGGTATCTCTGTCACGGATGCATACCCAAAACCGGGAGCACTGTGAACTACTCCAACAATGATGAACTGAACAACCTGTACCGCTCCAACACCACTCATCTCAAGATTGATGGTGTCTCCAGAAGTTTTATTCCATACCTTAGCATGATACTCACTGATAATGATTCCATTATCAATTGCGGCTAATGCGGTCAATATCTCAGTTGGGTCATCCCCACTGAAACTCGATTGGTCAAAATTCCCTATCAAAGCATATTGTTCAGGATATAACGCTTCTATCGTAAGGTAATCAGGCCCTAGTTTTGCCCACGTCCTAAGGACCGGCATTACATGCTCAACGCCAGGATAAAGCCCAATTGTGTTGTTGAAAGAGAACTCCCTGAGTGTGCAGTCAATGCGGAGATCCGATCCAACTGCGTATTCAATCTCTCTATTGAGGTCTACTTTAAGACTCTCAGATTGAACAGCAAATGCAATAGTTGTTGACATAGTCAAGGTCAGGACGACCATCAACGGAATAATTCGCCCTTTTCTCATCTTCAGATAACCTGCAGAAATCACATTCTTCTGACCTAGTAGGAAAGACATTCTCGCTGAAACCTTAGCTAGCCCAACTCGTGATACTCTGGATCCATTATATGCGATGAAAAACCATGAAATTGTTCCTAGAACGAGCTCCATCATGAAGAAGACTGGACTCCTAGGGAGGATAAGCATCATGATGAGGGCTATGAGCAAGAGGAATATCGAAGCTCCTACAGTAAAACCGTGAGACTCGACCTGTTCATCTGGAGCCTCCGTAGCTTCCATCAATGTAAGTCCAATTTCTGTCTGAGCGGCTTTACGAGCTAGATAGATGATGAAGAGCATGCTTGGTAGTACAGTAAGCCCAATAGCTCGTAGAATTGTACTGAAAGTAACTACAGTATTAGAGATATAATAGGCGTATATGTCCCAGTCGAAGACCATGAAGTCAACAGATGCTGGAATGAGAGGCGCGAATAAGATGCTGAAGATAACACCCATGAAGACAGCGATGGAGGATATGATTAAGGTTTCCCACAGGAATATTGATGAGACTTGGGAATAACTAGCACCCTTTGATCGAATAATTCCTATTTCTACTGTTCTTGGAGCCATAAAGGTGTCAGCTGCAAAGACAGAGAAGAAAAGCGCAAGAAGTATGATAGGGAGCCCAAGAATAGACAAAGAGAGAGTGGACACATAGGTGTTGATAGTGGTCTGCATCTCATTGATTTTATCGGAGCCAATCCAATTGATGTGGAACAGCTCTTCGGTACGGTATATCATATTGTAGAGGTTGAATGCAACATTCTCCGGACCTGCAGTTGCGAGCGTTGAGGATGATACACGAACAAGTGTAGATGGAGCAAAAAAGCCATTTTCTGATAATGCGTCTGAAGGAATGGATTCCTTGAGAACGAAGACACTATCACGAAGCCCTAGAACCGGATATAGTATGTTCGTGATTTCTAAATTCTCACGTTTTAGTGATGGCATTGCCTGTTCAATGATTGAGTTGCCGGTCCTGGGTTCAAAGATGCCAACTATCGTCAAGGAAGTTAGACTTAGTCTGCCGAGTGTTCCAATCTGTACTGGTGTGGTCGGTCTTTCTCCGGTGAGAAGCTCAATGTCAATCTGGTCACCAAGCTGAAGTGACACATTGAAGACAAAATGGACATATGAGATAAACTGGGATGACACAATAGCTTCACCAGGCTGGAGGTTTGATGAGCCTTGATACCAGAACTCATTTGCAGTCTGATTGAGGAAATTATTGTCGATAAAGAGGACTCTGCAATCCTTTAGGCCTTGAGTGTAGACAGTTCCTTGAATATCATATATTGTAGTATTCGGAAGTTCGGTCCCCCACACTAGACCTACTGTTGAATTTAATCGGTAAGTGCTCTCAACGAAGGGATTCTGCAGCATATAAGATTCAGCCAAAGACAGATCTGCAAAAAAGCCCTCCTGTGCAGATACATCAAGTTGGTAGGAGTTTTCCTCAAGATACTCAAAGATACTTACGTATACACCTGTATCAGCCCATACCATGGTTGATGCAAAGAGACTAATACCTAGACTTAGCGTTAATGCTAGACTGATTGCTCTGAAAGGATTCGCACGAATTGTACTAAGTGCATACGATAGTCCATAGCGGTTGTTTCCCTTGGACTTTAATTTGGTCGATTTTCTTGCTGCAACCAATCGTATCACTCCTAGTCAATTCTTTCTTTAGTTGTTGATTTCCTGTACTCTTTCCTTGTTCCTACATCGACACCACTCGTCTTGAAGAAGTCACCAACAAGCTCATCGACAAGAACACCATCACGTAAGAGAAGGATTCTATCAGCCATTCGAGCAGTCTCAGGATCGTGGGTTGCAGCGATGACTGCACGATTCTGATTCTTTGCTAGGTCTCTCATCAATTGGATAATCTCCCCACCGGTCTTATGATCCAAGTCTCCGGTCGGCTCATCGCAAAGAAGGACGGCAGGGTCATTGGCTAGAGCTCTTGCGAGAGCCACCCGAGAACGCATTCCTCCAGACAATTCATGAGGCATGTGCTGGAAGCGGTGACTAACTAAAACTGTTTCCAAGAGCTTCATCGCCCTCTCTCGCCGCTCTTCAGCTGGAATATTATCAAGAAGCATTGGCACTTCTACATTCTCGAGGGCCGTAAATATGGGCAGTAGATGTTGGTCCTGGAAGAGAACCCCGATCTTGTGACGGCGGACTTCAGACATGGCATCATCATTGAGCTTGGTGATGTCCTGACCATCGACAAGGATGGTACCAGAGGTCGGAGTATCGAGACCACCGATTAAGTTCAGGAGGGTTGTCTTTCCTGACCCACTTGCGCCTACAATGGCTACAAACTCACCTCGGAATACTGTAAGATTTGTACCCTGTAAGACTTTGATGATACGAGAACCATCTTGGAAGTCCCTTCGAACATCAATACACTCTACTGCGGCTAGCTTCTCGGTGGCCAATGGTGATTCACCAATCTCTCGAGGAATTACTCCCCCGTTTTAAGGGAACTGCTTTGAGCAGTTTGATTTGACTAACAAATGGTTTGCTTAAGAACGAAACGACCATAAGTTATGCACACACCATGTGAGAATGACATGCGAGTCTTTGCCATATCTGGATACTCTGGAACAGGAAAAACATCACTTGTAGAGCAAATAATCAAAGCTCTCAGTAACCAGGGGTACGTTGTAGTGACCGCAAAGAGCTCAATGCATGACGCAAAGGAAGAAGAGGGTACAGATACTTGGAGACATATGCAGGCCGGTGCCAAAATTGCAACCATTCTTGGACCGAGCAGTATCAAAATTGGGCATGCACATGGTAAGAAACTCCGAGATCTTTTTGGGGGCACCAACGCGGACTATCTGATTGTAGAAGGTATGAAGGAGAGTAGTATTCCAAAGATTTGGTGCGTCGGTGACAAAGATGTAGATAGTGGAAAAATTCCAGAGTCAACAAAAGCTGTTGTAGGTTGGACTAGAAGGAAGATTGCTGGAGATCTAGGGCTGCCCTTTCTGATACCAGACGATATAGAAGAAATCCTAGCAATTGTACAACAAGAAGCAGTGGAACTATCCCTTTTGGATGCCTAATAGCTTTAGGGTGATGGTGCGGCTCAGATACCCCTAAGGTCGATCATTTGTTCACAATCTCGCAAATAAGGAGTTCATCACTGCCGCCGAAAATACCAGATTCCCTATAGGTATTAGTCTTGCCATTCAACAATAACTCATCAGAAGGACTGAGAGTTTAGTCTGTAGTTAGACAATTGGTCATAGGGTAATACTCATCTAACTGAGTTGCTGACCTCATCTTGATGAAAAGCATTAACGCTGAACGATTCAGTCTTATCGACACCATTGAATGTGGACAGACATTCAATTGGATAAGAGAGGGTGAGGGATATATCAACGCCGAGTTGGGACAAGTAATCTATGTAGAGCAGCAAAACAATACACTGTTCTATGAGACCTCTATGTCGGACTCAGTTTCCTTGAGAGAAATGTTCCGTCTTGATGACCCACTAGATGAGATTCAGAGGGAAATCGTGAGAGATGGTGTCATGCGCCAGAGTATTGAGTTTGCGCCTAATCTAAGGATAATCAGAGACCCGTTCTTTCCATGTCTTATCTCCTTCATCTGTTCTTCATGCAAGAACATACCAGCAATCCATAGGATGATGGCTAATATCAGGATAAAATTTGGCAAAGAGTACGATTTCAGAGGAAAGACCTTCTTTGGATTTCCTACACCAGAACAGCTTTCAGAGGCTAGTATCAAGGATTTGGAGAGGTCGGAACTTGGATACAGAGCTAAATATGTTAGAAGCACCACGGAATCGATTGTTAGTGGTATGATTTCAGAGAAGGACCTCAGAAAGATGACATACTCGGAAGCACACCGTACACTGAAATCATTGCATGGAGTGGGAGACAAGGTTGCAGATTGTGTTTGCCTTTTCTCACTTGGATTTCTTGAGGCGTTTCCAATAGATATCTGGATTGAGAGAGTCATCAAGGAGCACTATGACATTTTCACTGAAACAGGTAAAGGATATGCAAGAAAATCAGCAGCGGCTAGGAAATACTTTGGAAGATATGGAGGATATGCACAAGAGTATCTTTACAATTTTTCCAGGTCTCAAGGGCGATTCCCTGAGTGTTAGAAGGACTGCTTCTTCTCCTTTGATTTTGCATACCAAGAATGATTGGTAATAGGAGGTTCCCTAGAAATCTCCCATGCTCTAGTACTATAGAAGGCTAGAGGATTTAGAACATATTCACACAGAGGGTCATATGTTAATCCAAGGTAGACAGGACAGAGATTATTTGTCTGCAGCTTCTTGCACCCTGTAGGCGTATAACCGGTTGTATCAGATTTCATAGAGCGCTTGGATGCGATGTGATCCACTTGGTAGACAATCTGGCGATTATCACTATCGGGGGAGTGACCAAATACCTTGTTAACCTCATCCTCAGTCATTCCAATCCTGAGAAGAAAGGCTGCAAGAGCAAAACGGGCATCATGTGATAAGTTTACCTGCCCACTCATCGAATCGTCATACATCTTCTGAATGCATGGCGGGAATGCTGACGTGACCTGTCCAGTTATCTTCAAAGGCTCGAACTTACGAAGTTTGCCCTTTATCTCTTCCTCGATACGCTGGACAGCCTCAGCAAACCGTTGCGGAAGTTTAGGTAGATCAAGATGACCAAACATGATGATCTGACGGAATTTTCCTGAGACTAAGCGGTTGAGCTCGCGTTTTCGTATCAATACCCAACCCTTGTCGACATATCTATTGATTAGCTTCCACTCATCCGCATGAAAATCTGGAGCGACCTCTAAGAAGTTCTCAAAACGGATTCTAAATTCAAAGGAGCGTAGGGAGAGAGGCAATTGAACGCGTTCTTGTAGATTGCCCATTGTTTCAACATTCCATCCGAGTGCCTCATTACACAAGGTTTCTAGAACTTCATTGTCCTCATCAGCAAGTAGCCTATTTACCGTCTTTGACTCAGCCTCAGCCTGTAGAGCTCTGAGGCGGGGATTGTTAATCTCCTCAACAATCAGCCGTGCAGCGGGATAGACAAGAACATGCTTTTCATCTCTCATATCAGGATATGTAATTTCGGACTGCGTGATTGCAGAATATATTCTGTTCTCAGCTTCCTCAACAAGATAGTGATTCTCTGGTTTGTTCAGTAGATCTACAAGTGCTTTCAAATCTCGTGCAAGTCGCAGAGAGGTCTGCCGTGCCTCCCTTGAGAAGGGATATTTGAGTAATTGAAGAACTCTTGACACCTTGGCTACCTCTCAAAGGTTGGTCTATAGTCATCTACGTTCTTGTCATAGAACTTCTTACCACATATACTGCATTTGAACATCTGAATTCCCCGGGTCATCGCCCAAGGATTGATCACACGGGTCACTCGAATGCTATTGCAATTTGGACAGCGCAGCTCTCTCTCGTCAAATGCCCATGGGGATTTTCTTCGGTTCGATGACATTATTCACACAAAGTCCTGCATATTATTATGGGTCTTTTACTTCATCAACCCAACGACTAGAGCACGTATATCATTAACGGCTAATCCCTTAACGTCCTTTAGCCCAGCTTTTTCCATAAATCCTAGAATGTCATCCAACGAGTGTTTGCACATATGGGGATAGCGCATTCTAGCTCGCTCAGCTGGCATCCCTTGTTCAACCATCTTCCTCACGAACGTTTCTTCATCTCCAGAGACAAAGTCGTAGATGATATACTTACCACCGATTCGCAAGGTCTTACTTACCTGTTCTACGAGATCATGAGGCGATGCCACCTCATGGAGCATAAAACCGCAAAAAGCAAGATCTACGGAGCCCGGGGGTAATGGAACCGCTACCTCATCGAAGTTAGCGACAGTCAGTTCATATGACTCTATGGAGGTGCGCTCTTCAATGAAGGTCTTGGCTTGATCGAGCATCTCTCTACTCTCGTCAAGACCAATGATTCGTTTTGCAGCAAACTTCAGAGAAGCGTCAACAAGAAATAGCCCGGGTCCACAGCCAAAATCTGCAATTGTGTCTCTCGTCTGATCTCCAGCCAACTCAATCAGATTGGTCCAGAAGAGCTTATCGTACCGACGAGAGTATAACTCGATGAGACTTCTTATCCTATCTCTATCTGACCAATCTGCTTTACCTAGATGATGAACCATCTTATTTTCGTCCCAGTATAAAATCAGCCCGCAGAATTAAACGCATGAATTCGTTCAGGCTCTGGCGCTGTATCTCTGGATCGCTAT
>JAEOUM010000031.1 GCA_016839275.1 Candidatus Thorarchaeota archaeon | reverse complement strand
TCATCATAGGAAGCTTGCCTCGGTGATGGAGGTGTTGGAACTAATTTTGTCTGAGGCATTACGAGTCGACCACAGAGTGCATTATTTAAATCACAGAAGTATTGTACCCTTCTAAGGATTTGGACCTATATCTATCGCTCACTACTACCGAGTAATTAGAATGGCTTGAGTAGCCAAATCTGTCTACTTTCATAGGATATAACGATTATAGCAATCACACCCATTGCTATGTACATTAGGTCTCCGCCTGTAGGGGGCCATGTAAGAAAGAAGATGCAATAAAGAATGAGCATCGCTGTAAATAGCGTCCCAAGAAAAAGGAACCTAGGAAGAAGTATACTACCAAATTTGATGAATAGGGAGAGAGAGCCAACCCGAACAGTCTTTGAAATCGAGTAAATACCATGTTCATCTTTCCGGACAAGGTCAAGCTCGGTGAGTTTACTCAAGTGATGAAGAGCGAGACTCGGACTAGAGAATTTCAGTGCCCTTTGAACATCTCTAACACCCATCTCGCCTTGTGACAGCAAAAGAGCATAGACACTCATTGTTCGCCCCTTCAAGAGCTTGTCAACCATGTCTTTCTCAGATTCAATGCTCACGTAATTTCCACCGCGAATCGATATTCTACTCCCGCTGTATGCACATTAACATAAAATAAAGAAGATGGGCGCAATTGCCCATCATTAAGGACTGGGATAACTCACTTTTGTTGTTATTGCAGTGTAGAGGTTTTGGAGTGGTACTTGAAAGTGGCCACCCTCAACAAGCCAATGGCCAGCATCATAAGACAAGATTGGTGGTGATAGCCGATCGTTAATAATGCCACTCCACGTGCCATTAACTATGTACACAAGCCCATCAGAAGATGTGTATCCTACGAGGAAACATGTGTTATCATTGAAATAGACTGTCATGTAGAAATCAACAGGCCATGTATCTGGCCAGTCGTTGGGATGGCTTACTGCTTCAACCATTTGGCCAATACCATCATCAATGAGAAGCCCGCTCAGACTGTTCCATTCTGTTTCAGTTAGTGATCCTTCACCTCTAATGTTTAAGTCGTAGGGAGAAAACAGGACAGTTATTTCCCCGCCTGTTACATTATCAGTCATGTAGACTCCATCAACAAATGCACCAGGGTGAACGCCATCGTAATATTCGGAGAGATTCAGATTCACAAAGGTTGAGTTGCACATCCAGTAGTACACTACATTGTCCCTCATCGAATTTAGGTACAATGCAGCTCTTGCGCCAAGACCGCCAACTGGATTTGTCGGTGTTGTGGTAGTATTGGTTCCTCCGCCATCAGGGAGATTTGTTGCGGCAATGAAGACTCCTGTGGTGATAATGACTGCAACTATTACTGAAGCAAGAACCTTGTTTGAAATACCAGTATCGTAATTTCTCAATTGATGCACCCTAACACAGAATCAATCTGAAAGAATATGACTCTACGTTTTGCACAGAGTGTACAATTTCTTGTACAGCAGGAGGAATAGGTATTCGAAAGTATTAGATGGGTTGCAGTCTAAAAGGCCATGTTATGTTAACAAGACGAGAAGAGATTACACGCCTTCTGGAATCAACTGAACAGCCTATGACTGCTCAAGAGATATGCGACATTTTAGATTTGAGAAAGAGGTCGATTGTCTATGAGGATATCGACCACATTGCACGCACTGTACGAAACCAAGGGAAGGAGGTCATAGTAAAACCTGCAAGTTGCGGCAAGTGTCATTATATGTTCAAAGTAAAGGATTCAGCAAAAGCTCCAACAAAGTGCCCAAAGTGCAGGTCAGAGTGGATTTTGGCTCCATCCTTTCTCATCAGGATGAAAAAATAGCTACTCATCATCGAATTTGTATACTCTTTTAATTCCCGCACCTTCATGTTTTATATCCGTAACCCTAGTGACCATGAAATCAGAAAGACCGAATTCCGCCACTTCGACATATCCATGAATGATGACATGCATCCCAACGCGAGGAAGAAATCGATACTTGTCCATTATCTTTGCAGAAACTCGGACTGTGTATGTCTTTCCAGTAGACTCGTCTTGGACAACAATATCAGTTGAGCCATACCATTGTTGATAACTCACTCGTGTTGTATGGCTTCGTCCAACCTCTCTTATCACGCCTCTGACTACTGTCAAATTCTATCACACTCCCAAGGAGGTATGAGTTTCCCATATCGACCTCCACCTCCAGCTTGGTAGCAAGCTGAACCGTCTCTATAGGTTTGAATCATGAGTGCAACTCTTTCATTGATCTGGCGAATATTATCGAGAGGAACACTTGTCAGTATAGAGGTCTCCGAACCAAGTTCCATCCTCATTTTACCATACAGCTTTCCTGCTGTCTTTGATGATGATGATTTTACTTGAATTGCGAGGGTGATGATATCCAACAAAGGAGCGATATGAAGATAACGAGGTCTATGCGCAGGAGATTCGGAAGTATCTTCACCAATTGCGGCGGCACGATCGCGTACACCCAGACGAAGTGCCTTACCATCAGCAGGACATCTCACCTTTCTCAAATGGATATTGTGAAGAAGCTTCTCCCTCTCAGACTTGTTCGTGCATTGAATATAGATATTGAGATCATCAAAACTCGGTACGTCATCCCCATCTTGGATGATCAGCGTTCTACGACACATCGAACAGAATGATAGATAGTATTTTCCGAGACGCGGATCAAGTCCAACGTTTAATACACTCTTTCTACCCTTCTCTCGTTTGAGCGCAAGTTTGAGTTCATTGAATGTAGGAGCCTCCATTTCAAACCTTGTAAACTCTCGTCCGATCTTATCAGGTCCTGGTGAATGAGCGTCGCTTGAAGTAATGTACGTGAGCCTACGTAATTCTGGTATATAATCTGCAATCTCTGAGTCTGCTGATAGACCTAGCTCGATAAAATGGATATTTCTTGTTTCTTCACCATAACATGTTTCCAGACTTGTATGGCGATTCTCTCGAAATATAGATTTGAATGGTGTAAAAGCGTGAGCAGGACCTATCAATCCGCCAGCATCTCGAACAAATGCAGCTAAATCTTCACCACCAACATTCACTCGAGGACGTCCACCCCACTCATTGTCTAAATTCTGCGAATATGGTTTGATGTTTAATCTTAGAGTCTCTACGGCGTCTAAATCAGGAAGGAGTATTACATGATGGATTGACTCGTTATCTTCAATTTCAACAGTTGGAATGAAAGCCACTTCACCATGGGTATAAACACCATCAATTTGCTGCAAATGAGCCCGGATATGCTTAAGCCACTGGGGTTGTGTTGCATCTCCAGTTCCTATTAGGTGTAGACCCTTTTCTTTTGCTCCTTGGGCAAGTTTAGGTATTGTCATGACTTTACTTACGCCAATTGAATGAAGAGAGTGTAAATGGAGATCGACATCATATTGAGGCATGATTGAAGTCCTCAGATGTTGATCACAACTTTAGTCACGGATGGTTGGGCTGCAAATTCAAAAGCTTTAGTACCTTCCTCAAGTCTGAACTCCTTTGAAAGTAATCGTTTGACTTCGACACGCCCTTGAGCAAGAAGGTCTATAGCTTTTTTATAAGGTCCTCGACTTGCACCAAAGATGGTTAGTTCTTTATTGACAATATCAGTTGGATTTAGTGGATACTCACGCCCATGCATACTCTTGAGCGCGACTATGCCCCCATTTCTGACAATTCCTAGTGCCATCCGGAGACCATCAATATTGCCTGTTGCTTCAACGGTTATTCTTGGTCCCACTCCATTTGTGGCTCGAAGAATTTCAGATTGCCATTTTTCTGTTACTGCGTCATGCGTGTTTCGTAGACCAAGTTGCCGTGCCAGACCTAACTGCCATCTATTACGACCAACAATATGAACATCTGCGCCACCAACATCGTATACTTGGGCAAGTAAGAGCGCGAGTTTCCCACTGCCAAAAATGACGACGGGTTCGTTTTGTTCTGCAGGTGCCTGTTGTTCGGTACTAATTGCAGAAGCAAGTGGTTCTACAAAGGTTGCAGAAACATTATCCACACCTTCAGGCAAAGTATGTATGAGATCAGCTGGAACAGTGAGATATTCTGAGAGACCTCCGTCACGGGTAATGCCAAGAACTTCTTTTGATGCGCAATGTTGTTTGTTGCCACTCCTACAATACCAACACCTACCACAAGAGATGTCAATCTCTGTGGTCACAAGAGCTCCGGGTTGTATATCAGGAGATGAACTCTCATGTACCACGCCTGATATCTCATGGCCAAGGACTATTGGGAGAGGAGTCTCATAATCACCCTTCCAAATTGCCAAATCAGTTCCACAAATGCCAACTGAACGAACTTCAATTCGAACATCACCGGGCATAAGAGCTGGAATTGGCGTGTCTGAGATTTGGAATCCATCAGCGGTTAGTACAAGCGATTGCATATTATCATCCTGTTGTTCTTAAGTGGCGAATAAAGTATTCTATAGAATCCTCAAAATAAGATATTTGGTTAACGTATGACTTATGTGGCAGTTGGTTATTGCTGAAGTTTGAGAAGTCATTGGAAATGCATGCTTTCCAGAATTGCAGAGGAAGCCAAAAAGAGAGTGTATAGGCGTACATGAGAGGTTTCAAGAATGAATGCGCCAGTAATGTTCAATCGACGGCTTCGAGAACAGGAAATTGATGAGTGGTTGAACCTCGTTGAGGATTTTACAGAAACTAGTTGCATAGAACGGAATTTGGCATATAGCTATCTACAACTTCCAGAAGCAATTGCATTTGTTTCAAGCATTGATGAAGAGATTATTGGCGCAACAGCAATCTATAGAGATAGAACAAGATTGGGCATGGTTCTAAGTGCTGCTGCAATTAAAAAGAAATACAGAGAAACAAGCGCATATCATATAATCAAGACATCACTTCCGTTCATGAAAACCGTAGCAATCAGAGATATTGATGCGGTTGTTTCAGATACGCCGTTAGCAAGTGGTTTGGGATTTCCTGCCAGTCTCAGGCTGGATTCTTGGATGAGGGGTATACTCGAGAAAATAGGATTTGTACAGGTTAACAAGATTTTGAGCTATACCTTGGAACGAGAAGACGGTACGACGCACATCTCAAATGATAGGGAATGGGATACTGAACCTAATTTGGAAGGGGCAAGACAACTCATCTGGTCAATGAGCAAGGCTGAAGGACTAGCTACATCAATAATATGGAATGCATTAGATTTCGCAATGAGCCGTGGCGTTCTCAAGACCTACTCTGTCAGTGGTTCAACACGAATTGCTGTGAGTATTGAACACATCGGTCAAGTAAGTCTACTAGGATTATTAATGATTGATTCAGAATATCCTGTAGACGATGCAGTGAGACAGATTGTTTCTGAACTCGATAGAGAACAGAAACCTAGGTTTCACCTTCCACTCATAGGAGAGAATCAACGTGCACTTGTTGAAACGCTGTCTGAGGAAATAGGTGGGTCTCTTAAAGAGCAGTCGATGACACTAATGAGAAAGTATCTGTAACCTAAAAGGGTAAGAAACCCTTTTGTTGGCAACTGAGTTTCTTAGAAGTGGTCAATCAATGTCAACACTCAGTGTGAAAAAAGTTGGATCAGGAGTCCTTCTGCAGTATGGAGATGTCAGACTAGCATTTGATACGGGCATTAAGGGAGAAATCACTCTTCTCTCGCATTCACATTCTGATCACATTAGAGGACTAAGACACGCACGACATATTATTGCAACCAAAGCTACCTTTGACACGTGGAGTGCAAGGAGTTCAGAACCTGCTAATAATACAACGGAAGTTGAAATTGGTGATATGTTTGGACAGATAGGAGTTAACATCACTCTACTCAATGCAGGACATGTTCTTGGTTCTACAATGTTCTACCTCGAGTTCGATGATGGATTAACAGTCTTGTATACTGGAGATTTCAATAATGTTGATAGCTTGGTTCACACCGCAGCAAGACCCATAGAAGCAGATGTCTTGATTACTGAAGCTACATATGGTACAGCTTCATGGATTTTCCCGAATAGAAGAGAAGTCTATGAACGCATTCTAGATGCTGCAACTAGTACCATAGAACAGGGCCATACTCCTGTATTCAACGCGTACTCGCTGGGAAAATCTCAAGAAGCAATAGCTCTCCTGCAAAGCGGAGGATTTAGAGTCATAAGCGGAAACCTGAGTATTGACAAAGTGTGCAAGGTATACAAAGACCATGGAGTAGATCTCAGGCACTATACAATGAAATCTGTCAACGTTTCAGACGCCCTCGAATCAGGTGCAGTAGTCGTCAGTTCATCATTTCGTCACACTATCAATTTGGCAAGACATAACCTAGAGAAAAAATCCATAGAACGACTTGAACAAAAGACAGAAGCATTCAATCTCTCGGGGTGGACTGTTGGGAAATATGCAGAACGGGGTTTCCCGTTGAGTGCGCATTCCGACTTTGAAGGTTTGCTTAGTTTTGCTAAAACTGTCAATCCAAGAGTAGCCTATGTCTTTACGGAGAATGCTGGATCCTTTTCGAAACATTTGTCAGACATTGGTATCAATGCAGTCCCCTTGGAGTAGGTGATTCATATGGATGATGATAATTCGGCCCTTGTTGAACCAGTACACGCAGAGTCCTTCTTCTCGGTATCATCCACAGGAGAAATTCATGAACGCCTCAGCTATGAGTATTTGGATATGAGCCATTATTATAGCAAAGTATTGCGTGATGAAAGGCTTCTCGCCGAGGAGGTGAACAAGCTTGCAGTGAACCTTCAGTACTACCTGGATCAAGAACGTGTTGAAATAAATCGAGAACGAGTTAGGTCAAGGGTAAAGTATTGTGATATATTTCTGAAGGGCAACACTGATGTAGTAGCAGTTGTGTATCTCATCGATTTTGCCGGACAATTCCACAAAGGCATGAACATTATAGAAACATGGCTTGAAGAAGAGATAACTCCCTATGATTTTGAGATATTATGGAGATTTCCTGTGGGAACGAAAGTGACAGAGCTAGAAACTGCTCTTGATTATGAAATCTATGAAGACGTTGTATGTCTGTGGGCTTTGGGTGGAGAAGAAGTGGGTGGGTACGAGAAAATGGCTTTCATTTTGCCTGCAAGTCCTCTCGACACGAGGTGAATCATTATACAGGCTATCTGGTTCATTCAACTATTAGGTTGGATTCTTCTTATAGGAGGGATTCTCCTTGTTGTGGTTTCACTTCTATCATCTTTTATGAAATCAGATACAGATTGGGACCGGGGCGAAAGTAAAGGAATAATTCTGATAGGACCGATTCCGATTGTCTGGGGTTATGGGACAAAAGGTTGGATAATAGCTGGGGCTATAGGTTTGGCATTATTGCTAATTTGGTTTCTGATATTCTATTAGCCATTCCACCCGCATTCCGGACAATATTTGCTTCCCTTGAGAGTCCTGACGATTTTCCCATTTAGAAGACATTCTGGGCAGATTTCGATATGCTTGGAGCAGATTGGACAGATAACCTTCCGATTGATATCTCTAATACAAGTGATTGTTCCACATGAAGGACATTTAATGGCATGATCAAGGCAGTACTCGTTATGACACCTATCACAACGAATCTTCGCCTTTTCGCGGCAGACAGTACATGATTTTGCCATCTGTATCGCCCCAGCATGATGCCTTCGTAATGACCAAATAAGTCTAGTCCTACATATGCTAGTAATACACAAGCCATACCAAGTCTCATAGACATATGAAATTACACATTTTGTGGAGAATATCAGACATGATCTTCATCTGCAGGAATTGCGGCAAGAGTTCGGGCGACATTGATATGGTCCTTGATGGTGAATGTAGCTGTGGCTGTTCACACTTTCAATTAGTATCAGAAGACCGCTCCGAATTGCCAGAACCATTGGAAGACAAGGAAACAATCAGAAGAGACCTCCACAAGTGGATTGACCTAAACATAGATTCTATGCCACCAGAACTCGTTGGCAATATTCGAGTCCTTTTTGAAATAGAAAAGGACAATCTCACTTCTTAGATGCGTCTTCTTCAGGATTTTGATGGTCAAGAGGCCGTTCTATTCGTGCAATCTGACTGTCGATTTCCTCACTGAGGTCAATCTTACCAGCTACACTGGCAATTCTCTGAACTGCCTTTAAACTATGAATAAGAGAGTCTAACCATGAAAAGAGGTCCCCAGGATAAGCCCATAGCTCAAAATCCTTATGGAGTCTCGCTGCTAATCCGGAAGGATTGTACCCCTCATATCTTCTCTCAACAAGCCAACGACCCAATTTAATTTTCCCATGATCACATTCTGGAAAATCACGACAACCGCAGTTGAAAAAGGTCGTAGCCCATGTACCAAACACTTCAAACACCCATTGTGGAAGTCTTCCAGCACCACTGCCGGGTTTGGTCAAGCTGCTTATTTCGCTGAATACACCTGAAAACAATCGCGTGGGCATATGTGTTCTGAATGCAGAGTTGATTTCTTCCTGTAACTTGTTACTAAGGTAGATATTCTCAAAGGGTTCGAGCATTAGAGCGATATCAAGCACATCATAGGATGCAGTAAGTTTCATCACTTCTAATCCCATACTAGGTGATAAGAATGAAAGCGAAGTTGCGCGACCTAATTCAGTTGGATGGGCACCACCTTCCTTTACTCGAATCATATGCGTCTTTACTAAATGCTTCAAAGCATCTGAAGGTGGCACTGACATTGATAACATGCCCAGGTAAGCACGAGCAATAGCCTTCAGGTCGATGAGTCCTGTTGAACATATTGTAGCGAGGATTTGTTCAGCACTTGTTTCCTTGTCTGCAAATGGTTCGACATCTTCGATAATTCCATTCAGTAAACGCACTGCAATTTCGTCTTCAGTGCCATCCTGTCCACTATGATATTTTCGCTCTGGTTGAACTATAATGTAGACTTTTCCATGATCATGCTTTCCAAGACGACCAGCACGCCCAAGCATCTGTTCGAACTCAGCATTTGAAATCCAATCAGCTCCCATTGCTAAGGTCTCAAAGATCACTTGGGATGCAGGTAGATCCACACCGGCCCCCAATGCTGCTGTAGTGACTATGCATGCATATCTCTGTTTGTTATATGCCCTTTCGATACCTCTTCTCTGCGCATATGAAAGACCACCATGATAGACTGTAGAAGACACATGTTGTTCTCGCAGCCAATCATTGAGAGCTTGAGCGCGACGGCGAGAGTATGTGAAGATAATTGATTGCCCCTTGTTGCCAAATGAGCTGATGTGTTTGAATTCTTGATTGACTAGCCTGCGTATTATAGACCGCTTATCTTCATCACTTCGTGCAAAGACAAGATGACGTTCCAAGGGAACTGGCCGACCTTCAAAATTCACAAGCTTGAATCTTAGTTCCTTTGCTAAAGCAGCTGGAGAGCCTACGGTCGCGGAAAGCGCGATGTATTGAGCCTTAGGATAATGCAAACGCATTCGAGCGATAAGACCATCTAGTTCAGGGCCTCGTTCAGGATCTGCAAGATTCTGAATCTCATCAATCACTATAGTGCCAACCTCTCCAAGATCGGTTGTGTTTCCAGAGCGGAATATAAGATCAAGAGCCTCGTATGTCGCACAGACAATATTAGCCTTGGAGATGTCAGTATCAACGATTGGTTTTCCTTCATTTCCTACATCAAGGTTAGACATACCAACTTTGATTCCAGTCCGTAGACCAATCGGACGGTATCTCTTTCTAAACTGCTCGTACTTTTCGTTTGTCAAGGCTACAAGAGGAGACATATAGATCATCTTCTTGCCCGTCATAGCCTTAGGAATTCCTGCAAGCTCTCCAAGTAGTGTTTTTCCTGAGGATGTGGAAGATACAATCAATAGTGAAGTATTATCCAGTAGACCTGAATCAACTGTTTTGCGTTGAATAGGTAGAAGAATTTCCAGACCGCTTTCGATTAAAACCTTCTTGAACTCATCGGGGATAGGAAGCTCTTTGACGTCCTTTCGAGTACTAGTGTCCTGAGCAACAATCGTATCAATGAGTGTCAAATCAGGTTCTTGTGTCGGATCGAATCCCGGAGTCAGCATCTCTATCAGTCTCGGGATGGATTTGATACGAGATACCTGACGTTCTAATTGATTCATCATTGCCTTCGACATATGAATACCAAGCGTCTTCAACTCTGTCTTGAGATCTGCTTGTCCACATGATAGGCATGTCACTTGATCCACAGTCAGCTTTACTGCATTCCTACGTGTAAGAACCGTGAGCTTGTCTTCACGTAGACAATGTTGACAGGTAGAAACCACTCGTGGATCCGGCGCTTCGATTCGTTTCAAAAAATCCTTCAAATCGTTAAGAAATTCAGGGGTCTGTTCTTTTGGAATGATGATGCCCTTCGCTTTCCTTAGAATGTCATGTGCTTCCTTTGGCTGGTAGTAGATGGGCTTGTTATACTTTACAAACCAGAATCGCTTGATCTCGAGCATTCCTGAGGTTCTGTATCCATACTCCACCATGCCGCCTAATACAGAACGTTGACGGTCTCTTAACTCATCAGAGAACAAATCGACTCTAGTTGCTGCTTCTTGTTTAGCAGACCTAATCACAATTACATAGGGTTTTGAGAGTCGTTTCTGAACGTCGGCATCAGCTACTTCCAATTAGTTACCTCATCCTAGTGAAATTCTTTGGATAAAAGACACTTGTGGTCATCACAAATCAAAGATGAATTTCTCTCTATGCTTCTCCACCAGCTCAAGTGTATTTTCATACTCAGAAGCAATAGCCTCCATACCGGTCTTGGAGTCCACGCCAGCCTTTTCTACAATCATCCAATCTGTCATAACCTCAATATCCGAAAATCCTGTAATTCGATAGAATGGTGATGCAAATACCTTTGAACGTTCAGTGCTCTGAAGCCGTAGTTTGGGATAGTTCTCAGCAAATGGTCGATAGACATGACCGCTTGTACCACCTAAAATGAATCTTGTGCGCTGCTCTCCGGAAATATGTGATACGTTGATGCGTTTGAATATCTCTTCATAATGAGCTGTCTGTGGGATTCCAGCTTCTACTTTGATCTTCGCAAGAGCATCTCCCGCCAGAACATTACCTCGCTCGATAACAAGGTTTCGAATGAGAGTGACAATTTCCTCTTGTTTTCTCACTCCTAGTGGGTCTATGACCTCGGGAGTAACAATGTCAACCTGAGGTAGGGGTTCATCATATCGAAGTTGCGTTGGATCAAACATCAAAGCAGATATGAACTCCTCCACAGGAACATTAATGCCTCCTTTCTTTGCACTTCCTTTGAATATGCCAGGACCTATCAAAATAGAGTAAACCTCTGTATTTCGAATAATAGACCAAAGCTGGGTCGATAGAATTAATGCGGTACCGGAGAGATCTGCGTCACGAAAAGCGCCTACACTGAAGTTGTATGTTTCAATACCAATTAACCAGTACAATGGAGTCTTTACCTTCAATAATTCTGTTCCTCCGAATAAACATGAGTGTCAATGAAACCATGTACTAGTCTTATGGTCAACATATCCCGTTCTGATATTGGTGCATCTGAGATTTGTGCCTTCGCGGAAGCAATTGCATTATCTAGAGATACGTTATTGAGATCAAACCTTTCTTGGATTTCAGTAAAGCTCTTTTCAATACATACCATCAAATCATTACCTTGATACTTAAGAACTCTAATCACACGCCCAATTCGTTCTACTAAATACTCTGCTCGTTCCTCGCCCTTTCTTCTTCTTGCGAGCTTCACATCACGCTCCAAGAAATCAAAAGGCGATGTCAGATCGGGCTCAGCTTTATTGCCTCTAGTTGAACTAACACCTACATCCACAAAGGGGGATCGGTCACCACGTCCACTTGCAGGGCGAGGTACGAGATGAATAAGAAAGTGTGCAACCGCTCTAAATGTCAATTTCTCAAATGGCTTCCCCAATTCATCAATTAAGGCATCCAACCGTGCGATTGTAGCGTCAATTGTGAATGAATCGGATGATTTTGTCAAACACTCGCGTATCATCCGGAAGTGCGCCTGATTTCGGCGAATTATTTGTTTGAACTTCCCACTCAGAGTATTACGATTCCATCTTGTAATGGCCTGTCCAAATACGAGAATAGTATCAGCACTAGTTGATTTAACGTGATCTTTGACCCACTCTTCGAGAATTGGTGAGATGATAGTCTCCGCGAGTTTCGTGCGCAGAGCGACGATAGAGAGAGCCTTTTCAACCTCGATATTACTCTGGTCAACTACATCCTCAAGGTTTGCAAGGCTTCTACATTGAAGTTCTAACTGTCTGGAAAAGCTCCCATATAGATGAGATATCCAACGTCCTTCAATAATTGCAAACTCCATTATATTTCCGGGCAAATTCGGAACATCTTCGCCTATTGATGCTCTACGTCCTAGCTCTGTTGTGAATAGATCCACAGCTTGGCGAACTCCAAGGATACCATCCATACTAATCAAATATGATACCATAGCGACCTCAAGAGGACAGGATAGGTCCTCCGAGATTTTTCGAGCGTCCGCGTCTGGTACGCGGCGCACTCGTTCTCGCATATTTACATAGGTGTCCGCAAATTCTTGGATTAGCCTTTGACGACTTTCAACTGCAAGCTTCTGAATGTCGGTTTCAGGCAACAAAGTAAAAATTCCTCGCATCCCTTTCGAATTTGCTGTCCACTGATATCAGCAAGATTAAAGGCTGCATGTTACTAAATAACGGTTGTTCGTGCATATTTTACAATATCAGAACAGAAATGCAGAAGGTACAGTCTACATCCCCATGGAAACGAGAAGGAAGTGAATTCCAAACCCAATTAAAATCGCACCTAAGCTAAGAGCTGAGATGACCTTCAATCTTGAAAAGTGGCGACCATGCTCTATATGAACGATAAGCCAACCAAAAGCGAAAATTCCGAAGAATAGGAATATTGCTGAGAATAGGAATATTGTGCTTTCAAAGGTCTGGAGCATTGCTTTCGCCTCTTTGTTTCTATTGGGGTCGTTTTGATTACGAATTTAAAGTACTCGGTCAAGTTGTCACGCTAGGAATTCATAATCTGTCGTAAAGTTCTCACCATCGATTGATACTTCACGGATCAACTTCCCACGCTTCTTTGCTAGCCTACGCTTTTCAGTGAATGAGAGTTTGGGATCGTCAGGAATCTGAATTTCAAGAATCTCGAAATTATTTCTGATCCAGATGTCTTTCGTTTTTGTACTGATTTTATTCCGAAGATCAGGGAGGTATGCATCTAAGAGATATTCAAGAGTTTCAGAAGTATTGCCAAGAGACCCTTTCGCAAAGACGGGATCCTTTCCTTCTGTTTCTTCATCCTCCTCAGCAGGTCCGCCCTTGGGAAATGATGTTTTTGTCTGAATCTTCCAGGGTTTTGTACCATCCTTGGGATTGAGGGAGAGAAAGTAGAAGGTAGTTGGATCATCAACATCGAAGAGCGCCTTAATATCATCTAAGGGAGCAGATTCATCCACCTTTGCCTTAAAGACAGGAGCGCCCTTGCCTTTTGATTTCGACCAGGAGAGAGGCATCGTTAATTGGCCAAACTCACTTGTTCTGTCACTATAAGTAATGATAATTCCCTTGACCTTGTGCTGACCTGAGGGAGAGCCTAAAACATAACCTTTCAGGAAATCTTTCTCTTGGTCAAGATCCGCCTTGAACTTTATACTTGGCTTGCTCAGGGTTATTCGTGCCCTTGGACCAGGATGTGTTCCCAATCCATACTTGACCAATTTCGCATGCACAAACTCATCGGAAGTTCCCTTGATTATCTTAGAGATCCAGCTCACCCGAGTAACCTCGAAGTGCATCCTATGATGGTGTGATTTAAACCCTTCGTGATATGCATATCTGTACTAGTTCTAAAGCACTACAAGTCCCAAGATTGCCCACAACCAGATGATGACCACGGTTAGGATAAAGATAGCAAGAAGATCAACAACTAATCCTGTAGATATCATCTCACGAATACTTACCTTACCAGTACTATATGCAATAGTGGATGGCGGAGTTCCAGTGGGCAAGGCAAAATCCATGGACACTCCTATGGCAATCACCATTGTAATCAGTAATGGATCAATTCCAAGACTCATAGCTAGTGGAATGGCAATTGGTATGAGAATGACTGCCGCACCGGTGTTGGATGCGACCATAGTAACAAGTACAGCCACCGTTCCTATAATTACTAGTAGTATCAGAGGTGGTAAAACGCCAAGCCCGCCTAGTTGTTGCGCTATATGAGCAGAGAGACCTGTGTCAATCATAGCTCCGCCCAATGCAATACCACTACCAAGAATGAGAAGTGACGACCAACTAATGTGATGAGAAACATCGTTTTCATCTATTAGCCGGAGAATCATCAAGCTGACTCCACCAATAAGGGCTACAACTGCACTTGAGATTCCATGTCCTGACCAGCCAATGGCAGATGCAATGAAATCAGGCAACTCCTCAGTAAACCAGAGAACAATGACACTCGCAAAGACAGCAACGACAATCTTTTGCTCCGTCGACATGGGACCGAGTTTTAGATACTCTTTCAGGGATACTTCCTTCAACTCATCCATTTCATCGATATCTTTGGGGATCTTAAATCGAAAGAGAATCCACTGCCAAACCAATGGAAGCATAATCAAGACTACCGGTAAACCGAAGGGTATCCAACTCATGAAAGAAAAGCTCTGACCCAGGAATGAGTTGATATAACTTGCTGCAAGGGGATTAGGTGGGGATCCAACAAGACTTGCGACACCACCTAGGGTTGCTGAGTATGCAACACCTAGAACAAGTGCTTTTCCATACTTATCACGAACATCGGAGCTACTTATTCTACTTATCACAGCGAGTGCAATTGGAATCATGATTGCAGCAGCTGCGGTATTACTAATCCACATTGAGAGAAAGGCAGTTACACCCATGACAGAAATTATGAGTGCTCCCCCAGAGCTACTGCTCCGAGACAAAATAACTAGCGCTAAACGCTTGTCAAGTTCATATTTTGTAAGCGCACGACCAATCAAAAAACCTCCAAATATCAGAGCTACAGAAGGGTCAAAGAATGGTGCAAGTGCCTCAGTCGGTGTTCGGATATCTGTAAGAACAATGAGTACTGGAATCAATAAGGAGGTCGCTACAAGGCTTATGCCCTCCGTAAACCAAAGAATAGCCACAACTCCAAGAATCATCACTGAAGCTCGAGAACTAACAAGTGGTTGATACTCAATGGTAAAGACCTGTCCAACCTGACGTGTCGGTCTTAGTGTGACATTGAACCCATTCTCGTTTGTTAACTCCATATGAATCTGACTTGCGAGCAGAGGTTCACCAGATACATTCAGTATGAAACGTATCGGACTATCTGTCCTAATTAGCACCGTGTCAGGTGTTGTTAGAGTTACATTAGTAGAGGTACCGTTCAGATAGTGTTTCGTCTGTCTGATTGATCCAGATTGGATGAGGGTGATATTGA
>JAEOUM010000217.1 GCA_016839275.1 Candidatus Thorarchaeota archaeon | reverse complement strand
TGTGTTTTCCAGATTCATCTGCCAATGTCTTAAGCTTAGTACGTATGTTTTGCAGGATTCTTGTTCTGTCCTGTTTCAAGAGCTTTCTCAGCTCAGTACAGACTCCTCTCAAGTCCCTACTCAACTTTCTAAGTTCGTATTCGATGCAAGGAACAACAGTATCGCAATTCCTAGCTGTCGCCAGAGCCGTAAGCTGGTCTGCATTTAAATTTGCCAACACCTCGCCATAACTAGTTGCGAATGTGATTTCTTCATCATCCATTTCTTTCACAATGATTCTGAATGCATCGGGTGCTGCAGACACGTCATAAGATTCTTCTTGAGCTCTTGCCTCAACTATTCTCGCATTCAGCAGTTCAATATTAACTTCAAAGGTACCAGTGTTTCTGTCATAAGACCATAACTGCGACGCAAATTCACTGTCTGCAAGACTGTCAAGCCACCTGACTTTGTTGTCACCTTCTTTAGGGGGAAAGACTCCTACAAGGCCGTGTTCACAAGGCATTGTTTCAAGCATAAGATTATAATTTTCCCAGTCCATCTTCATACACGCGAGAGTCTTTGCGACCTCAGTGCGATTGATTTTACCAGTCCTTTGACCAATTACTAGCGCTATTAGAACAAGCGTTCTTTGTTCCTCGAAGTGCACCTGAGAAGCGTCAATCATGATAGTCCCCACTCTTTTAGCTGACATCAACATGCAGCTGTAAGCTTCCCCTAAGTAATGCTCCAACAAGTTCTCCAGAGAAGCTGTATGTTCTGGCAAAGCCCGTTCTCTGCCCGCTTTGAAACTTAACTTCCTTTGTTTCTGGTTTCAAGAAGTTTCTGTCAAAAAGATAATCTAGTGCTCGGCTAATATCAATGTAACTTAGGAAGCCACTAAAAGCTCTACAAATCTCCGTTAGGGTTAGCCATCTCCGCTTCTTCATTTTTCGTCTTTTATAACCAATTGCTGCAATGACAGGACCAATTTGTGCCACTAGATCTTTCAGAGGTATTCCATCCTCTGCAATTATCTTGTCCTTAGCAGCTGGAGTAACTTCTACGAGCTCTATTTTGTCATGAGTTCTACTAGACTGTATCCCCGCTTTCAATGAATGTTCCATCCAATCCAGCGGATGCGAATCCCTGAATGGATAAACCGCGATAAGTTCTCTCTTGTTGATTTCCTTTAAGTTCCAACTTGTTATGTTACTCAGCTCAGACAAAAAATCCATGAGTAGCTGGAATGAAAGATTGAAGCAGACACATGAATAGCAGTACTCTCCAACACAAGCTCCACCATTTTTTCCATTGATTATTGTATCACAGAAGTTAGTTTCAGTCCATTCCGTTCGATAGCCACATTGGGAGGTAGTCATGCCGTTCAATTCAAGTAGAGGAAAGGTTATTGGTATGATTCTGATTTTTCGACCTACTCGATTTAGTCTAACCTTCACCGCTCCTTCTTCAAATACTCGTGGTTTGTCATTCTTTCCATTATGAAGCTGGAAAAATGATGGTTGATCCAATGACCAGAACTCTACATCTTCCTCTTGGTCCTCATAAGTCCGATAAAGCCCACCTCTGTTTGCAAAGGCTTTAAGCAGCTTTTCGAAGGATGTGAATCTGGATAGTTCGATATCGCAGATAATATGATCAATATTTATGGGTCTTCCTTGCTGGATAAGAAGTCGAACAAGTGATGTGGTATCTCTCACAAGTTCTCTTGAAGACTTGCATGAGATTCTGTCATCCGGGCGAATCGGTGGGATGTTTTTTAAACCGCTTCTATAGAAGAGACAGGCAGTTTCAGGGGGTTTCTTCCCATCATCAAGCAGTAATGATAGCTCTTCAATAAATTCCCTCAGCGCATTTCCTGTCCACACAACATCATCAAAAACAACGATTTGACTGTAGGATTTCAGGATAGATGGACATGCACGAACGTATGCACGAGTAACAACCCTGCTTAAAACCTCAGGTCCTTTCGTTAGAGCCCAGAGCATAGAGGCGCCTTTCCTTTCAAGAGCCACTATTAATCTATCTTCATTAGCTAGAAGATTCTCTATCACAAATTCTCTGAGTTTGTTGATTGAAGCATAGTCCAACGGTTTCTCTTTCTGAGAGTCGCGCACTACTATACATCCCCTCTCAACCCGATTGCGAAGAATGTTCCATAAAAATATATGTATGGCAATGGTTCTCCGCTCCGACTCAGCATAGCGTCAAAATTGGTAGAAATTATTGCATCAATTTGTAATCTTTGAAACAATCATATATATGAAATCCATCGGAAAGCTCTCTGGAACTCGAATCCTATCTTCGTATCAGTTTGAAATCATTTGACAATGTCCCATTTTCGACTGTATATATGAATAATAGATTCAATAATCTGAGGAACTGGCAGAGGCGCTCTTCTGAATGTGTGAGAAGGTTCCGCTGTGTAGCTGCCTATGCTTGGTAAAAAGAGGGGAAACAATGCAGCTATTATCAGTATCAAGAATTCCTTTTTTCGATTAATTATTCCTTTCAGAGCCATTAGAACTATACCTATTGATAGACACCCTAAAAGCCACATTATGATTATAGGAATAGGTCCCAAGTAAGGAAGTAGTAGTTGTAATGAATCCGGTATTGCACCAAGTGTTTCTGAATTAATCGATTCAAAAGCCCAAAGCTGCTTGAAATGACGAAGCGAGATACAATTGCATCAAGCGCGTAATGTTCTCCTGCACCCCAAATCTCAATTTCTATCATGCTCGGAGAGAAACTCGTATAGATAACTAGAAGCAAATCTAACCTCCTGTATTGCTTCTGATAGACCTCCATACTTGTAAACATATCAAGGACGGCGGAAATGTGTTGTCATTGACGTACTATCGTACTAGTGACACATGGATAATGCGATGAGGTGAATCCCAGAATGACTAGAAAAGAGTGGTGCGCTCGCCGGGATTCGAACCCGGGCCGGATCCGTTCTACGGTTCCGAGGGATAAACCCCCGCACAATGGCAGGGATCCATCATAGCCCCTAGACAACGAGCGCTTAGAAACACACCGCTCCTGAGAACGTTAAAAAGCTTACCAAAGGCTCATCACGAGTGTCAGAGTTTACATGGTCCGTAGAGTTTCGAGCGTATGCTTCGCCCATTGTAGTTGAGCCTTTGTGATATACTGCCCGTACTCCAGAGTGAGGAGAAAGAACTTGTGGTCTTTACTTTGATTGACAATCCCCCTGAGCGACTTCTCGAAGGCTGCATATCGTTCGAGTGTGGTTTCATTACGATGAATGAACATCTCGACCTTTTTGATGCTATGTTCAACTCCAACACTTGAGCCAAAGTACAGCTTCAAGAGAATGTCCAATTTGAAGATCTCCATGTCAGCTGGCTCCACCAGCCATTTCTGAAGTTCCTCTCTTCCCTCTTGAGTGATTGAGTACACTTTCCGAAGAGGTCTCGCCTCATCCACCTCTACAGTCTTTGAAACAAGCCCCTTCTTCTCCAAAGTCCGAAGTGTGGGATAGATCTGACCGAAGCTGAGGTCTGTCCAGAAGTTACCAATCGACCTCTCTGCAATCTGCCTCAGATCATACCCTGTTAGCGGCTCATGACTCAGGAGCCCGAGAATAATGAACTTCGTCTTGTTCTCTCTTACCAACTCAGTCACCATGAATGGCTATCTCACAATCCCTTAATAATATATCGTTGTGATATATATCAATTAGATATATTTATAAGAAGATATGCCATAATAGTATGTGGTGATTATCATGAAGATTCTAGTTGTGTACTACTCCCGAACCGGAACAACAAAAGTAGTTGCTGAGCGTCTTGCTCAAGAGCTCGGCGCTGACATCGATGAGATAGTCGATTTACAGGAACGTCTTGGTCCAGTGAACTACATGCGTGCTGCTAGAGCTGCGAAGGGTCTGAAGACTACTGAAATCAGGTATGAGAGGAATCCAGAAGACTATGACTTAGTCGTCATCGGGACTCCTATCTGGTGGAACAATCTTCCTCCTGCTCTACGTACTTACCTTTCGTCCCTCGATCTGAGGGGGAAGACGGTTGCGTTCTTCATCACATCCCAGGGCGAGGAGAGAGAGAATGTCTTCTCTCAGCTGAGAGAGTTGACCATTGGCGCAGATATTCTAGGGACCTTTGGAATCTTGCAGAAAGTTGTGAAGAGTGAAGACTATTCAGAGGCACTCGTCACTTTCCTTGAAACTATCAAGATCGAGTCTGTTGCACTACCTCCAATCCCTTCAATCAATTAGAAGGCTCTTCCAGCGATAACGAGTTTCTAGAGAATGGCCGCTATCGATGCGGCCATCAGAACCTCATCGCTGTACTCATTATCATACTTGAGCCCATGGTGAAGGGTACCAAATCGCTTGAATCCTATTCTCTCATAGGCTCTCATGGCCTCGACATTGCCTGCCTCCGCGCTTATCTGAATGATCTCTATGCCGAGATTCAAGAAATGGGCAGCTATTGATTTCATCATGCTTCGTGCAACTCCTTGCCCTCTGAACGATTCATGTACCACAACCTGGACAATTTCGATGCGATGTCTTGCTCCTGCCCATCTCATTCTCACCCCAGTACAGACACCTACAACTTCTCCGCCATGCAAGGCACAGACACTGAAGATCTCCTCAGGTCCCGGTTTCAATAGTTCTTCTCTCTGTTTGTGTACTATTTCTTCTGGCACTCCATCAAACAGATGGTCAGAGATAGACCTTGCATGTTCGCGTGAATACACAATTACTTGGAAGTCCTCTTGAGTCATAACTAA
Source organism: Candidatus Thorarchaeota archaeon (assembly GCA_016839275.1). Classification (GTDB taxonomy): domain Archaea; phylum Asgardarchaeota; class Thorarchaeia; order Thorarchaeales; family Thorarchaeaceae; genus SMTZ1-45. Next base: position 18,609 of record JAEOUM010000217.1, on the reverse strand, counting down.
TTCACATTCCACTTGCTATCTGTTTTATCTTGAGCATCCTGAATGTAGACTCGCACTCTATGGCTTTTGGATAGCTCTTTCGGTTATCAAACCCCATTCGTAGTCCCCCAACCCAGTAGCCAGTTTGTTTTTCCGGTAACCAAGAATGAGGAAAGAGGTAGGTGTTGTACTCGGTTCTGAAGCTCTCGAGATATGCTATTGAGTTTGTGAACCAAGTACTTTTCCGGGCTGCAGGAAACCTACCCATGACCTCTAGAGCGAGTAAAAGCTCAGCAAAACTCCGCCCCTCAGGTTTCACTGAGTAGCCAGGCAGATGTGCTGCCCATCCCAGAATATAGTATTTCTCACCATACTTAGCCAAGCCATAGCTCCATGGTAAGCTCTGGTACTCGCTAGTGAGTATCATCTCTATTATCTTGTCTACCTTTGACAGGCTGGTTTGATTGGCTAGAATCTCTGCACAGCTTGAAAACCCTCGGATGTCATGGATCCAGGGAAGCTTGAATTGTTGGTCTGGATAAAGGTCTGGATTCACAAGCCCATGGCTCTCACTGCCGTTAGGAAACCCGCTAAACGCTGACTTGTCAACAAACACACTTGAAAAGTCTGGATGCTTTGCATACTCATAGAGGGTCTGCAAGCGCTTCTTCATCTGTGCTGTGACAGGACTAATTGAGTCGTAACCTGCAAATGCCAGAAAGGCTGCTATAATCGTTCGGAGAAATATGGCATGAGGAGTGTCTGGATATACTTCCACATTCTCTGACAGCCAAACGCGGAAGGGAAGTGTTTTGTTATCGAAGGGTTGGAGTCCTGCCCTGAGACCTAGTTGCACAATTTTTCCAATCACATTCTCGAAGGCATCAGATCTCCCTGAATGTATGCTGTTGATATCGAATTGCGGAATCAATCGACCCATCCATTCTTTGACCTCAGGACTCTCAAGCATTTCCTTGAGAGCTCTTGATACCAGACCCACGTCCTGCTCTTGAAGAATCTCCACTAAAGTGCGGAATCTAATACACGGTCCTGCATTCTGTAGCAGCCATTGAGCAAGGTCGTAGGAGTTCATAGACTAATCTCAACGCCAAGCTGTATATCTGTTCTCAAATTCTCAAAAAGACGATAGAGAGTTAAGCACGAACGCAATATAGGATTCTCAAGTGTCACATATGAGCGAAAGTACAACTCTTCTAGATAAGCTCAAGACAGAGATAATGCAGGACATCTACAGCAAGAGAATGGTTCTCACATCAATCCGTGACAAACCCGAAGGCTGGACCCTACACTCTGGAATGTGGAGTCCGTTCTATATTCAACTTCGAGAGCTTTGTTCATATCCAGAAACTCTTGTCAAGGTCGGAAGGGCACTCTCAATACTTATTCAAGAAAAAGCCCCTCATGTCAACAGGCTTGTTGGAGTTGCCTTTGCTGGGATTCCAATAGCCACCTCTATCTCTCTAGAGTCTGGTATTCCTGCATGTCACACTCGTAAGATTCTAGGAGTACGAACCGAGGAAGAGATGAAGCAGGCAATCAGCACATACGGACAGCACTCATTCTTAGAGGGCATCATTAAAGATGGTGACGCACTCTGTCTCATTGATGATCTAGTCACTGGCATGGAGAGTAAGGTCGTAGCTCGTGACCAGGTCCTCGCAGAGGTAGAGAAACGAGGGCTCTCAGATGTGACATGTGACGATATCGCAGTAATTCTTGATCGACATCAAGGGGCACGTCAGCGTGCTCGTGACTTAAATCTACGATTGCACTGTCTCATCGACATAGTCTATGATGGACTCCTCATTCTCAAGGATTCTATGTCGGATGAGGAGTATTCCATAGTGTCCGAATATCTCACAAATCCCGAGGGCTTTCAGAAACCCTAGATGGATGAATGCATTACAGAAACCGTTTTCTTTACGTATTACTGTCCCTCGCACCTTATGAGTCACAAGAATCCCCTAGAAAATCTTCTGAACCTTGCCTTGACGATGTCTACACGTCACTATGAGTACTATAAAGAAACAGCTGATAATGTCGAAATCCCCAAGGTCAAAGCATTACTTAGGGTTCTTGCTGACACCGAGCGTGACCTTATTGCACAGATACGTCATATGATGGCAACCGGTGTGCTGGATGAAATAGAGGCAATGGGAAAGGTGGAGGTCGGTGAAGACCCTCCTGACGACACTCCCTTTGCACCTGACCGCAATGATACTGATCCCCGTATCTTCGTCTGCAACAAGGCCCTAGAGCAAGAGGTCAAGGGATACACATTCTATCTATCTATTGCTGCACGCGCAAAATCTGAGCTTGCCAGCCGCGTCTTCGAATATCTTGCATTCATCAAGTCCCAGCAGATCGAGAGGATTCGAAAAGTATGTGGGTCATTCTAGACCTGTATACTAGATGATAGAAAGTGCTTTCTTTGTTTACTACATTATGCTTTTTCAATGACCGACAAGACTGCAGTCCAGAATATGCTAAAAGTTGCTTTGACAACTGCCGCCAATCACTATGATTTCTATCTCAAAGCAGCTAATGCCGTGGAAACTCCTCGAGTGAAGGCTTTATTGTTGGTCCTTGCTGAGACCGAGGGTGATCTCATGGATAGAATCAAACTCATGATGACTACTGGCATTCTGGATGCTATTGAGGAGGTCAGGAAGGAGTCCTTTTCGCAGGATGATCCCGATCCCACTCCCTTTGGAATGGATCGCACTCCTTTTGCTCAGGCTAATCCTGATACTGACCCACGGTTCTTCGTCTGCAATCGCGCCCTAGAGATGGAGTTCAAGGGATTCTCATTCTTTAATTCAATAGCCTCGAGGGCGACGTCGGAGATCATGCGGCGACTCTATGAGTATCTTGCTTTCATTAAATCCGATCAGATACGAAAGATACGCAAGGTCTGCGAGAGCTTCTGATTTCCCTATTTTTCGCCTTTTTGTACTAGATTATCTATTTAGAACACGTGTTCCAATGATTTTTATTTAGATGCATTTCGATTTAAATAAAAAATTAGATATATTTATAGAGGTTTGATTATATACTAATAGTAGTGGCCGGGAGGCCGCAAACCAGTGGAAACCCTGAGAATCTCCATAGGAAACGAAGGGGTCAGGGGGTTCCCGAGCAGCGAGATGGAAATCATGACCAACGAACAGACTGTGTTCATTCCCCCAGTGCAGTTAGACAGTTATTCTGACTTCAAAGGTATTATCAACGAGGCTGCTCTGGTCGTCTATAGCCCTGAATATTTCCAGGGTCCTTTCATGGATGGACCAAAGCATATACGGAGACTCACTCTGTCTGCAGTGGGCGTAGTGCGTAATGGACTTCCCCTAACCTTCAGATACGTCCTTGAGGATGTCCGGGACCTGGACAGAGTTGCGACCGAGATAATTGAGGAACTTGAGTATAGTGTCAACGCAGTAAAGGGAACAATCGAAACTACCCGATCAATAGGTGAACTGCTAGCTGCGCGTCCCTAATGCCCACTTTGGCTTCCTATTGTTCTTATCATAGTAGACAAGCCCATGAACCATCTCGCAAGTTGACAATCAGAACCATTGGCAGAACCGATACGCCTTTTTGTGTTTAATTCAGTAGTGAAATGAAAGACAGTGACAGATCCGGAGCCTGCGGAAAAGATAGTGCCGCGTATTGTTAAGCAGTACACAGAACACCCTCGTGGCTGGCATATCATGAATACCCCCCGAGGTGAAGTGTTGGTCCTCAGTCCAGACTCCGCATTCCAATTGAAACTTATCCCACTGAACCCATATGAGTTCACAGGAGCTGGGATTGAACTCCCAAAATCCAATAAGACTATAGAGGAGATTCGCAGTTCTCCTGAATTTGGTCTTCGACCTGTTAACGAAGACGACTTGTTGAGTATTTTGAATGCGCTGGGAAGTCCTCAAGGTACAAGTCCCGAGATACAAGAGATACTCAGAAGGTCTCCTGTATCCCTTGAAGATCTCTCTACAAACAAGCATGCAGCAGATCACATCCTTCGAGGTCCAGTTCTAATGCGCCCTGATTTAGGCTCTTTGAGTCCTGAGATTCTCAAGATGCAGATATCTCTTGATCGTAGTGCACAGAAGACATTTCGTGATCGGTTCCCAATGCGAGCTGGGATGTATTTCTAGAGTTCCTACACCAGAATCCTTTATTCGTCACCATGCAACCATGCTAATGAGCTGTATGATTCGAAATCTAGTCATTCTTGACAAGAATGGCCGCTCTCTCTTAAGCGCAAACTTTGGTGAGTGCCATTCTTTTGGTGATAACGAAGCAATGGTCAGTGGGTTCGTCAGTGCTATTTTTTCCTTTTCAAAGATGCTATCTACCGATTCAGTGAATGAGATAGGACTAGGCGCACTCTCATTCATGCTTCTCTCGCAGGGTGACCTGATGTTTGCTCTCTCCGCGGATGATGGGGCTGACGAAGCTAACAAATCAAAACTTCATCAGATTGTGAACCTGTTCATATCACGCTATGGCTCTGTGGTGCCTGAAAACGACGAAGATCTTGATACCATGGCATTCCATACATTTCCACAGTACCTTGTGAAACAAGGAATTCTAAAGCCAAACTGCGGAAAGTATGATGAGTGTGCCGATTGCGAGAACAGTAAGAAAGCATTGCCCCTTGAAGAACTAACACGACAACTTGGAAGTGAGCATACTACATAGATTCATACTTTTTCCGATTTTCCTTTTCCTGCTTTTTCATTGCTCTTCTTCGAATTGTATCAAGACTAGAGCCAGTGCAAAAATTCTCTACATGTCCACAATCAAGGCAAACGTATGATTCTTCAGCAATGCTACCGAACGCACCATACTTTAGCCATGAACTTGTTCTATACGGCCCCGCTAATTGATGACTGCCGCATGATGTGCAGATCCTTTTCATATTTTCCAATAAAGAAGCACTCCCTCATCTAGAATCTTGGCATGTAGATGTATAAACTATCATATTGACCCACGAATAATATGAATTGAGTACTGGAACTGATTTGAGATCAAACTCACTATAGGTCAATGCGTGGATTCGGTGGTCTGGTAATTTCTAGTTCCTTCTTGTAGTCATGATATAGAAAACTCCATGGCACCCAGAGTATACTTACAATGAAGATTGAAAGAGCAGTACCAATCCAGAGTGATCCTAGGTTACTCCATCCCCATGGGTAGAAACTAAAAGCGATGAATAGCAAGGCTGTTAAAAAGAGTGCAATTCCTGTGTAGCTCGCTAGTAGAGCGAATTTAATCCTTTTGCGCCATAATCCAGGTGAAAGGAAGACATTTGTCATTACGTAAGATAGCAATATTAAGAAACACATCTCAGGCGGACCGAGCACTGGAATGATATAAGACGAGCCCCACGAATCCCCTGTAAAGGTCTTGTTGATGTGGTAGAAGTAGATATCATGCATCGGATTGAAAATCAAGCCATCCCCCCTTAGCCAATCTCTCCAGGTTCGAAATTCCAATTGTTGATATGCCCAGAGATAGGGCGCCTCATCAGCTACTGTATCCTGTATATTGTTGAGGTAGACCTGCCGCTGTATGGTATTAATCTCAGCAATCGCCTGTTCGTACCACTGATCAATGTCTGTATTGTTAAACCCAATCTGTTGAGCTAGCTCTCCTTCGGAATAACAGAGCGGCTGTAGATAGCTGATTGGATCTGCATAATCAGGAGTCCAACCAAGTGACTGCACCAGCAGTCTTCCCTCTGCAAGGTATTCAAGATAGACAGAGAATGAAATTCCCTCAACTATGATCGTCATATTGTCATTCAAGCCTGTATGATTGGCTCCTGGATGCCAAAAGACGTCTTCAAGCCCTTGTTGCATTAGGTCTACGGACGCGCTCCTTAATGTGCTCCCTTCGATATAGTAGAAAGTGAGTGTGTTATTTATCGAGTTCAAAGATGAAACGAATTCAGAGTTCTGCATCGCTAGATTCCATTCAGCAACTGCAGCAGTGATATTGTAGTCAAATGCAAAGCTGGAGCCATTATATCCTGGCATTCCAATGGGAATTGGTCCTCTTCCTTGGACTCCGAAACCGTTGAGCTCCGTATCTATGAACTCCTGATAATCAAAGGCAAAAGATACTGTCTTCCTGAAGTTCTTATTACTAAATGGACTATGGGTGATTACAGTACTGGAGTCAACGGTGGTTGTGAGGTTACCCATGTTGAAACCAAAGAAGGTAGTTTCAAATCGATAATCTCCTGTGGACACGTTGATAAATTCGTAAAGAACCATTGATTCGTCAGGATCCCAGATGTCAAAAGCCTCTACGACTGGCCAGTAAACACCATCAACAGTTCCAGTCCTCAGGTTGAGTGACCTGCCTTCAAAGTCCTCGTTAATCCGGATGAAGACTTTCTCAATAGTACCAGCATACGATGGTGGTGATATCTCTGAGAGGGTGTCTGTTGCTCTCCAGTAGTTATCATAGAGGCCCAACTCGATATATTGATCGGGAACCCAGTTGATGAGTGTATACGGACCAGTACCACACGTGTATTTGCCCATCAGATTCTCATCATCACCATAGTTCACACCGTATGTCTCCCAAGTTTCAAGTTCGCGAGATAATGCATGATTGATTGCAAAGGTAGGACTCATGATGAATGTGGCTCTAGAAGCTAATAGAGTGGCGAAGGGCGAGAACGGTCTTTCGAGAACAAATCTGATAGTGTAGACATCGATTGCTTCAATTGCCCCCGAGTTTGCAACCCAATCATCAAATGTGGTGTTGAAAATTGATGATGATGTGCCATTGGACAATGCTACCTCCTTAACCTGAGCTCCCCCCTTCAGCACCTCAGCAAGAAGCAAAATCACACCAGAGTCTGAAAAGATCTTCATTTCACGTTCAATGTTCCATTTCACACAGCTCGCATTGAAGGGCGTACCATCATGGAAGGTAATTCCCTGTCGCAACTCAATCGTGTAGTTCTTCCCATCTGCAGAGATTGATGGTTGTCCAACAGCGAGAAGGGGCACCAAGGGATCAATCGCACTACTGTTGAAGGGATAGGTGTAAAGCGTTTCATAGATGTTAGATATCATCCAATATCCGAACTGTGTGTTGTCAACCGCTGGGTCGAAAGAGTCAGGATTTCCTACTGTTTCCCAAACTAATGTGTTAGAAGGAGGACGTGCGGGCTGCATCATAAAGGTTGAGGCAAATCCTCCACCGAGTAGTATGGCAATGAGGGGAAAAAGCAATAGGATGACAGACCATCTTCTCGTGAGTTGAAATTGTATCCTTACCACGTCTTGACACACCCAATAAGAGTTGCACAGGAAACCTACAGGAGTATATTGTGCATCAATTGCTTATGAACTGTTATGGCCACAAACACACACATTGCCCATGTGATGGTCTGGCTGTTGAAAAATGGGTCTCAAGTACCATTCAGCTTATCAGGTACATCAGTTATTACCAACAGTGATTGGCAACAGGGAATGTGGGACAATGGATTATGACATCATCATCAAGAACGGACGGGTTATCGATGGCACCGGAAATCCTTGGGTGCAGTTAGATGTTGGTGTTTCTGATAGAAAAATCTCAACGGTAGGGGAGCTGGATGCCTCACAGGCAGCACTTGTTATTGATGCTACCAACCTAATTGTCTCCCCGGGTTTCATTGATATTCATACACATTCTGATCTCACACTACTCATAAACGCAAGAGCAGAGAGCAAGGTGAGACAGGGAGTCACGACTGAGGTTCTCGGGAACTGCGGAACCAGCCCTGCGCCGACAAGTGCTGCAACCCTTGAGCTTCTGAAGAAGACCTGGGGGTCTGAAGCTGATGAGGTAGACTGGAGTTGGTCATCGTTTGGTGATTATCTGAAACGCATCGAGGATCAAGGAACTGCAGTCAATGTCGTCAGTCTTGTGGGGCATGGAACCGTACGAATTGCTGTGATGGGCGTTGACAACCGAGCACCATCAAATCAGGATTTAGAGCAGATGAAAGAACTCGTCGCAGGGGCAATGACCGATGGAGCCTTTGGTATGTCATCTGGTCTTGTCTACCTTCCCGGCTCGTTTGCAACAACAGATGAACTCGTTGAACTCTGTAAGGTTGTGGCTAGACAAGGAGGACTCTACACATCTCATATCCGAGGGGAGCGTGAGACCATTGTGGATGCACTCAATGAGGCTATTGCGATTGCTGAGAGGTCAGGAGTTCGCCTACAGGTTTCACATAATTGTCCCAAATATGGTGCCCACGGAAAATTCGAGGAGATGTCGCGGATATATAATGCTGCCAGAGGGAGAGGTGTGGACCTCACCATCGACAATGATGCACACACAGACTTCAATCCCCCACTAAGCCAAGTCCTTCCACAATGGGCCCAAGCCGGTGGTGACCAAGCTGCTGCAGAGAGGCTGAGAGACCCACAAATGAGGGAACGAATCAAGAAAGAGACCCTTGATGACAAACTTCCTGGACCCGGCTATGCAGGTCTTGTGAAACATGGTCGATGGGATAGAATTTTCCTCTTTCACGCAGTCAAGAACAAATCCCTGATTGGAACGAGCTTTGAAGAGATTGCATCATTAAGAGGTCAAGAACCAATAGATGCCTACCTTGACCTGCTCGTTGAGGAGGATGGTGACGCGAGTGCACTCTTCAACTACATCGATGAGGAGGACATCAAAGCATTGCTTAGGCATCCATTGATGATGGTGTGCAGCGATGGGAATGCAGTTGCTCCCTATGGAGTTCTTGGAAAGATTCAGGGCTATTGGCCCTGCTCTTATGGAGAGTATCCCTACATTCTTGAGAGGTATGTTCGAGAGGAGGGTGTATTGACTCTCCAAGAGGCAATTCGCAAGATGACCTCATTTCCAGCCCAAAAGCTTGGCTTGCGGGATCGTGGGCAAATTCGGGAGGGAATGTGGGCAGATATTGTAGTCTTTGATTTCGAGAACATCAGAGACCGCGCGACATGTCGGTTTCCCTATGAATTTCCTCTGCCCAATTATCCTCACAGGTATCCCGAGGGACTTGAGCATGTCCTTGTAAATGGACAGATTGTTGTGACAAAGGGAGAGCATACTGGCGCTCTCGCTGGTCATGTGCTGCGACACAGCACAAGAAAGTAAAGAAGCCAAGAAAAAGATGTAGTTTTTTTTGGTTCAGTTCACACATAGGATTTATCTTCTTTTACATTAAAAGATGTTATAGCTTATAGGAGGCGGATTGATGAAGAAAACCGCTACAATTGTTTTTGCTGCATTGATTGTAATAGCGATGATTATTCCTCAGTCCTTGGCTGCAACAAGTCAGGGACTATTTTACAGAATGCAAGATGGTGATAGGTTCTATTTCACGATGGATATCTATAATGAAGGCGACAACCGACCAACTGAAATTATCTATTTTGAAATAGAGAATGCCAGTAAACCGATACCAGATCCTCTTACTTACTTGGGTGATCTTGATTACTTGGATAGAGGAGCCTATTTTGAGAATGATACAAGTATGGGGTTCTTGACGCTCATATTCATCTTTCTCTCTGAGATTGAATATCCAGTTGGAAATTGGGATCTGATAAACACTCTAGCTGCAACAGACCTTGAAGGTTTATTTCTCCTTGAGGTACGTGATCTTTCAATATCCTATGACGACAACTATTGGGGTTACTCGTACAAGACAAATAGCACAGCAGATGATGAAGTAACAGTCTGGGCGGATTACTCGATATTCGATGGAATGCTCTCCTACTACAATGTTGAGCGTCGAAATACTACAACCCAAGTACTACTAACGGAATATACAATAAGCAGGTACTCTTACCACAATTTGAGATGGGGATTCAATGATGGAGATCGGTTTGATTTTCATCTAATTCTGACCGGGGATAGTATGGGATTCCATGACTTGGATGAATATCTCTACATCGAAGTTGCTGAGGATGGTCTACCTATCATTCCGTATGCAATGACTGAATTCGATGATATTCCCTTCATTGGTGGAGATTTGTACTGGGCGAATGATACCATAACATTTGATCCATTTTTCTCATATTCGTGGAGAATTGCAGTACCTATCGGAAATTGGTCTCTTCTTGACGATTTCATAGATGACAAACCACTCCCGCTGGATTTAGCTCTTGATGCTCCCGATCCGTGGTTCTGGGGTTACTCGTGGTCTGATACGACAGGTGATGTTCTCATCGAAGTTCATACTGATTATCTCAAGACAGATGGGTTCATAGCTCGTCATACAGCTTCTTTCACAAATACTACAAGCTCGACGGTGATTGGGACTATTTCAATTGAACGTACGGGCATAGAGCCATATGCTGATACTACGTCACCCATAATTAACCATCCTGATGATGTGGAGTTCGTTGAAGGAACTGAAAATCACAGTATCAATTGGACTGCTACAGACGATTATCCAAACAATTACGCGATATCGGTGAATGGTACTACTGTGGAAACGGGCACCTGGGCTTCTGGCACCTCAATCTTATTAGATCTAGACGATTTTGATGCTGGAGTATACAACTGTAGCATTATCGTGTATGATGTTGCAGGTAACTATGCCACAGACTCAGTGCTTGTCACAGTCACCGTGCCAGGTGGTGGAGGTCTTCCCAACATAATCATGGAAAATCTCCTCTACATTGCAATAGGTGTAGGTGTACTCATACTTATTGGAGTAATCGTACTCGTGCGAAGAAGATCATAGTCTTAGGAATATGAGTGTGAAAGCACTCATCTTCTCTCTTTTTCTTGTCAACGTGTAATCTCATTTAGGAAAGTAGTGGTGCGTCTGACATGATTTGACTTAGAATTGATTGTGGTTGCTTGCACGATAAAAGTAAAGTAAAACCCAAACAATGAAATATTATGGTGCTTGAGCCACCTGATTCACAGAAACGCGATTGGCTTTCATATCTTCTTTTGATATTACTCTTTTCGCTGCTTCCAATCAATATTTACGTCGGGTCGGTTCTCATTGCTTTTATCTGGTTTGTAACTCTGATAATTGCAGTTAGAATTCGGTCGCGCGTTAAGCATGCTTTAATTGCGTTGTTTGGTGGGAGATGGCTTCAATGTATAGTAGTTCTTATTTCAGCAAATCTAGTAGTTTCTGCTCTAATAATTCATGAAGCGAATTTCGCTGGCGACCTCCAGTGGGGGGTTGAAGTAGGAGATCAATTCTCTTACAGTCTTAAAGCCTTAGGTTTTTTTGATTATTACTATGACCATCCCTGTCTTCCACTGAACAACTCAGTTATAATCTTCAATATAACTAGCTTACCTGAAATTCCGCTCTATTGTGACCGAACTACGTTCTCTGAGTTGATAGTAAACCCTGTAAAAGGATACGCCCTATTCGAAAATGGTAGTAGTATGAATCAAGAGTGTGAGAGCATTGTCACAGCTCTTATTTCCAAAGCACTGTTACCAGTTGGTGATTGGGTATACATTGACACCCTTTATGATGATCAAGGTGCTTGGTTTTCATTTAGTGATGGTGATTTCTTCTACTTCGGACATACTTCCCTATATAGTTTAGGCGCACCTGGATGGTCTGCAAAGATATCATTAGATGATGGTGTTCCAATCACCGTCACTGAGCACCCTCCGCTCTGGCATCTTGGAATAGTCACTCTGACTCTCCTATTATGATTACTTGGCATAGGTTTTGAAATGATATGGAAAAAATGGTGGGCTGGACGTGATTTGATATCTGTAAGTCTAATCATCCTCGATGACGATTGCTAAAGAAGTTGCATTACTGGTTCTTAGATATTTGCTACACTTCTCCCTAATCGACGATTCTCGCTTGTTTAGCTATATCTTCTCGAGGGACTTTATCTTCTCTCTAGCCTGCTTCTGAGTGAGTCCAACAGCGTCGACTAGGAACGACTCTATTTCGATCCCAAGACTTTCAAAATCATTAGCGTACACAGTGTTAGAAATTTGGTAGAGGTTGGCGAGGATAGAAAATGCATCTATGTACGAAGATTCTGCCTCACTAATTCTCTCTGTTTCACGATAAAGTCTCGCTAACCTAGTAAGCGCTCTCGCCTTTGCTGGCATGAACAACCGAGAGCTCATCATCTGTTTGTCGCTGTACAGATTTAAGGCAGAAGACAGGCATCTCTCAGCATCTTCTTGCTTTCCCATCCTCAAATACAGGCTACCTGCATCACTCACTGTTTCTGCCATATCATCCTTGAACATATTTGGTGCTCTATCTGTGAGTTTTTCTAGAGTTTCTAATGCTTCTGAAAATACCTTCTCAGCATCATCAAACCGGTTCATCTCTGAGTACAGATTTCCAAGATTGCGCAAGACTTGGCTGAATTCATCGAGAAATGATTGAGGGGAGTACTTGATCAAAGCCCGGAGTATATCATAGGCTTCCTCAAACTCTCTTTCAGATTCTTCGTACCTCCTCATTTTGAAGTGTAATCTTGCAATCTTATCCAGACAGTCTGCAATAAAGTGCTGATTTAGTTTGGGTGCAGTTTTTGCGGCGTTTCTGTGAACCTCGATTGCTCTGACGTATGATTCTTCGGCCTTGTCCCATCTCCCTGTGTCTACATAAAGATCAGCAAGGCTCGTAAGGGTTGTTGCAACCTGAGTCCCATAAAGGTCCGCGGCAAGATTGGCTACTTCTTCATACATTTCCAACGCACGATTCAGCATCTTCTCCCCCTTTTCGAATCTATTCGTTTCTATGTGCAGCTCCGCTAAACCACATAGGACCATCGCCACATTTGGTCCATGCTGTCTTGGAGCATCCTTTGCTAGTTCTTCAAAAATACGTAATGCCTTTTGGTAAGATACCTCTGCTTCTTCAGTCCTCCAAATCTTGTGGTACAGGTCTCCTAAATTGTGCAGCACCAATGCAATTTCATCCTTATACACCTCGCTTGCAGATTCAGCCAGCTTTTCGTAGATGCTCAAGCATTCTCTATAGACCTGTTCGGCTTTATCTGGTCTGTGTGTTTCTTCGTAGATTAATCCCAGATTTATCAGGGCATCTGCGAAATTGCCTTGATACAACTCAGGAGTTGTTTTCATCAGTTCTCTGTATATTCGCAATGATTTGTTTATGTAGTCATCAGCTCTTCCTAAATCACACATATCTAAGAAAAGTCCACTCAAGCTGTAATTTCCCATAGCAACATCGAAACGATACGTTTCTGGGGACTCTGTAGCAAGTTGTTCATATATTCTCAATGATTCCTTGAGTGCCTTCTCAGCCTCGTTCAGTCTACCAGTATCTTGGTACAAGATTCCGAGATTGTCTAAGACCATTGCCACATCACGGAGATATTTTTTTGGTGAGGCATCTGCGAGATGTCTATAGATTCTCAGTGCTTCATCGTAAGCTTTCTCTGCCTCATCCGGCGCGCAATTCTCTGAATAGAGGAGGGCAAGATTGTTCAGAACTTTTCCCACATCTGTAAGATACTGATCTGAATCTACTTGTGCAAGAGTTCTATACATTTGTAGGGCATCTCTGTATGCAGATAGAGCCTGCGCTGGTCTGTTCATGTCTGAGCGAAGAATAGCTAGATGGTTGAGAGTTGTTGCTATTTCGAGAGTGCGTGTTCCTGGGTCTTCGGTTTCTAATTCTCGAAGGAGATTCAATGCTGTTTGGTAACTTTCCTCAGCCTGCTTCGATCTATATGTGTCTGAATATAGACATCCAAGAGAGTCATACGTGAGGGCTATGTAAAGTCGTTTATGCCCTAACTCTCGACTGGGACGATTATGGTGAAATGAGGAAGCGGATTTCAGAAACGCTTCTGCCTCACTAGGCTTACCGAGCCAGTAGTTTACCAGACCCATGAATGTTTCACGAAGCGCCTTCCCTGCAACCGATTCAAACTCAATCCCTTTTAACAAATCCAAAATACCATTGTATTGCTCGATTGTCACAGCCGCTCTTGTTAGTCTGTCTGCTATTTCATACAATTCATGCATAGCTTTTTCTTCATCCAGAACCGCAGTTGCTGAAATGGCCATACCAAACAATATCGGCCTATTCTCAGCCTCTGCGACTGCCGAGAGCTTATCTCTCAGTTCTTCTACGATTGTTCTCTTCTTCCTGCCAAGCTCCGAGATAGCAAGTAGTCTCGCTAAATCGTGCATCTCCCACCATTGATTATCAAGCGGAGTTACAAAGCTAAGTCTTGTCAGTGTATTCCAATCGACTTGTTTAAGATCTGGATAAAGGATTTCTAAAGTGTCCTTGTTGAAGAACGGCAAAATCGCTGCATAGTCAATTACGTGTGTAAGATCACCAGCTCGATCAAAGAGAATATTCCAAGCTTTCACCCTTGTTTCTTCAAGAGAGTCTGCTTCCAGACTTCGTACAGCCTCCATTGTCAATCCCTTTCTAGCTATAGCACTGCACATAAGATCCAGTAGAAACGGATGTTTCCGGCTAAGATCTGTCAGCAGTTTCTGAAGATTAGAATCTCCAACCCTGCGGTATTCAAGTAACTCTTTACAACCGATTTCATCAAACTCAAGAATCCGCCTCTGTTCCATGCCAACCAATGAACACCATTCGTCATCAAACGTTTCTCGTCCTGCTGTGACTCCGATGCAGTCTGTTAGATTTGATAGAAACTTCTGCCACAGCTCTGCCTCGCTCACGTTTCTATTACCAATAGTCCATTCCTGTATGTCCTGGCTCACTGTTTCATAGCGATCCAGCATCACTATGAAAGGGCGGTATTTGTCCTTGGGGCGGCTGTTAAAATCATCTTCCAGTGCCTTCAAGAAGAGATTCATAGCGTAAAACTGTTTATCAAAAAGATTCTGGACCATCTCTTTTGTGGGATCATCACCAAGATGCGTTTTCAACCAGCTACCAAGACTACCTGTCTTCTGTTTCAGAATCTCGTTGAGGTGCGTTCCAAGTTTTCGAAGCCTATCCGCCTGATCTATGGCTGATCCTATGAATGGAAACATTCCAGCAGCCTGTAATAACCAATCCTTGCTATCTTTGACAGCAGGTTCATACCGGTCAATAAACCGTGTCTTGATTTCCCAGAGTGTGTCGAAGCGGGGCAATTTTATGTCTAATCGATTGAACTCTGCTGCCAAATGATTAAGTCGCGCATAGAAATCTCCGTGGACTTTGCAGTCTATTAAAAGTGAGTTCTCATACTCTTTTTTCCAGTGTTTTAATAGAGTGGATTTACCAATCCCTCCGATTCCATGGATATGGATTAAGACATTTGAGTTCGAACACGATGTTAACGCATGCCTCATCCAGTTGTGCCATTCTGTTCTATTGACACACTTGTTTTCTCTGCTATCTACTCCTTCCAACAGATACACCCTTGCCCTTTGGGTTTAGCTAAATCACTACGCGATAATCTCAAGTACTAACTCGAATAAAAAACATCGCGTTCCTATTCTGATACAAGTAACTAGGGCGACATAACAATTCAGATCGAGAGTCTCGTACAGTATCATTGTACATAGAGAATGTTAACGAAGGAATGAGTAACATCAGAAGAGAGCAAGGATTGGACTGCCTTAATTATCTTGAAGATAGAAATAGGAAAGAGTGGTGGGCCGGACGTGATTTGAATTTTCTTGGTGGGGCTAAATCTGACAATGATATCTGAATTATGTGATTTCACATGTAAGGCCGATAATCTCGTTTCTTTCCTATACAATCGCCTGTGAACCCACCAATGACCACGGATGGAATCGTCAGAAGAGGCATTCCTGCCCACCAAGGAATTAATCGAAAGAGGGGTGCGAGGAAGAAACCCAATGGGATTATCAGACACCAGAATCCTATACCACCAGCTCCAAGCATAATGAACACTGCTCTCCACATTCTTTCGGTAGCCACTGTGCGTAAATAGTAACTCACTGCGTACATTGGAATACCGATTGCTATGGCTAGGAAGAGCTGTGCGGGTGGTAGTATCCCATAACCAATAACTATGACATAGAAGACGATCATTATAACAAAAGAAACGACTCCCATAAAAAACCAGAAACTCCACACGCTTCGTTTCCACCACTGAGCTTTCTGAGTGCCTCTAGGCCAATTTTCCTTCAACAAACTGTCGATATTTGATATTCTACATACTGGATTTGTTTCTACGGAAACTTCTATGACCTTCGCACCCCGAACGAAATCATCATTCTGCAAGAGTTTTGTTAAACTGGCGATTGCCTGATTCTTATCGAGTAAACCGGCATATATTCCCTCAACGGAATCGCCAATACAAGATTCAAGCATAGTGATAGTCATTCCAAATTGTCCTTCAATGAGCCCACAAGCCTCAACGGAATCCCACAGTTGTTCCGCAATGTGACTGTATCGAGATCCATCCCAAGGTTGAACCGTCCACTCAGTAACCATTTCGTATAGAGTTTGTGTATCTATTCGCTTCATTTTGCTTCACCGATTTACAACATATAGGGCATGTAGTTCCGTTTCTTTCCAAGGCGATCACCCAGGATGCCACCTATTACCATACAAGACCCAATAACAATCCAAGACATGAGTCCGGCGAAAATGCGGTATGAGATGTCGGGTGAGAGGGGAGCGAAATAGCTAAAAATTGGCACCAAGAAAACTCCATACAAAATAATACCACCTATTGCAAAGATGCATGCGTGTCCTACGATCCAAATTGCTCTCAAGAGTCTGGGGGGATTAAACTTGTAGAGGTAATAGAGCAAGATACCAGACCCACTAGTGATGACAAGCCAGGACAGTAGTTGACTGGGTTCCCACAATTGCAGACCAATCATCACGATATATAACCCAAGAGCTGTTACAAGGGACATAGCCATTGCGATTTTCATTCGACGAGTCCATCTAAGAGGCTCTCTGGATTGACTCTGCTGTAGTAGACGGTCAGTGTTTGAAATTCTGCACACGGGATTTGTTTCGACATAAACCTCTATTATCCTAGCACCCTCAACGAAGTCGTCAATCTCCAGGAGTTTCTTCAGGTCATCTACTGCCTGTTCTTCTGTGAGTTGACCTGCTTGTAATGCCTCCATGGAGTCGACAATACATGACTCAAGTAGTGTTACGGACACGCCGTATAGTCCTTCCATGAGATTAGAAGCATCGATGGAGTTCCACAATTCTTCGGAAATGCGCTTGTATTGGACTCCATTCCACGGTTGTTCAGACCAAGCTGCGACCATCTCATACAGGGTTCTCGTTTTGAGAACTTCGTGGATTGATGTGGAATGGACTTCCGATTCTGTATTTATTCGATCCATTTCAGGCGCCTCATGAGTGTAATGAAGAGCTTTTCTACTGCATCCGTGGGAGGCAAGTCGCTCGGTATTGGGAGTGCCCATTCAGTAGCAAGAGTATTCAGTATTCCTTCACAAACCGATTTCTCATTACAATTCGCACAATCTCCCTCGTGAGTAGACCATACCTGAGTGCCTAGTGTCGGTGAATATACAATGTATGTCTTCGATTTGTTTGCAGGGCTATGGCCAACCGCAAAACCATACCTTGGACTGATGTGTTGAACCTTGATCCTATTAGCCGAAGCAGTGTACAATAGGATTTTCTCTATCCTATCCTCGGCAATCCTCTGAGCTTTGCTTACTAATGCACGGGATACATCTAATTCTTGAGCGATTACTGACGGAGCAATCTCTTGTCGCCTTCTCTGCCATATGAACTCCTGCTGCTTCGTTGGGAATTTAAAATGCATTGATTTCATGGAGATCTCCCACATCTTATTAGTTAACCAATTATGGTTAACATCACTCCTTTTTTCTTTTAACTTCTTCGTTTGCCTTCATGAATAGAGGGTTGCCTTTATAGGAAAATTGGAAGCTGTATTGTCAAGTCTTGAAGTGTTTAATCTAAGTAGAATCAAGGTTGCGAAATTGTGGCATCTCGATTGAGAATTCATCCTCTCAAAAGACGGAATGGTGGGCCGGACGTGATTTGAACACGTGAGTCGGTGTTAGATGGGAAATCCATCTATCTCCACCGCACTGTCAATGCGGTATCATAGCCGGGCTAGACCACCGGCCCATTGAATTCAGTCACAATGGCTGGCGATTAAAAACATTGCGACAGCGTCTACTTACTAGAGGGGTATCTGCTGCTGCCGGTTCACATACCGTGTGATAATAATCACAACAGGTACTAGTGCAATGAGTATCACTACAAAGAATAATAGATCGTTAAATGCAGAGTCTCTAACCTCTCGTGTTATATAAAAGAAGTTGAACTCATCACTGTTCACAGCCAGTAAGCCTAGGAAAATCACTCCGATGATTATCAGGGTGATAAGAATTCCAATACAAGAACATCCCTTCCTCTTCGTTTGATCTTTATCAACAACAACATCCATCCCCCGGGTATCCCTCGCTGGTATCATTTTTAATCCCGAATACACCTGCTCATGAAGAAAAATAAGCATATGGTCTCAAATCAGACTCCTGTACTTCTAAATCCACGTGACCATCGCAAAAACATTGCGACGAGGTAGCAATTTTCATTGCACTTTTTCAATTTCTAATTTTTCTCTAGAGAGCGATTCAATTTTTATTGCCAGAGCACAT
>JAEOUM010000216.1 GCA_016839275.1 Candidatus Thorarchaeota archaeon | reverse complement strand
TGTCATAAAACATGTTCCCTGTTTCATCGAGATGAAGGCTCCTGAGGAAATGTACGATATTCTTGCGCTTCTTGGAAGTACTGGAAAATATACTATCAAGCGGATATTTCGGGCGGATGGAATGATTGCCGCATCGGTTAGTACTGATAAGCTCCATGAAATTGCTGGTAAATATGTCGGGAAAGATGATCCTGTTGCGATTGTGCGAGCACATTCTGGTCTACCTGCGATGGGAGAAGTTCTTGAGGCATTCACACTTCCACACTTAGTTTCAGGATGGATGAGAGGCTCTCATACTGGCCCACTTATTCCTGTTGGATTGAAGGACTCTAGATGCACTCGATTCGATGGTCCTCCAAGAGTTGTAGCACTTGGTTTCCAAGTTTCTGATGGAAGACTTGTAGGACCTGTTGACCTCTTTGATGATGTTGCATTCGATATCAGCCGCCAGCGCGGAATGGAAATGGCTGACTATCTTCGCAGACATGGACCTTTCCAGCCTCACAGGCTCAGTGATGACCAAATGGAGTACACGACCTTGCCTAAAGTCCTCTCGCGATGCGAGAATAGATTCGTGACAGAAGAAGTGATGTCAACGGGCAAACCGAAGAAAAGCACAAACTCAGTGGAATAATCAGTTCTCAATAGTCCCCGTAGAAGGGCACCTCAGAAGAGGCTATGCAGTTCAGGAGGGATTCTATTCTTTCAAAGAACCGATACGTTCCGAACGAAATGCATAACTCATGATTAATGTAGAATAAGCGATGATGAAAGAAGGCATGGGGAAAAGAACAGCTCCAACAAGTGTAGATGATTACCTAACAAGCATACCTGAGGATGCACGGAATGCCTTGGAGAATCTTCGAAAGATTATCAAAAAGGTGGTGCCTGGTGCAGTCGAGATTATCAGCTACCAGATTCCAACATTCAAACACAACGGAAGAATGCTTGTAGCATATTCTGCACATAAGAATCACTGCAGTTTGCATCTAATGAGCAAATCTCTCATGAGCGTATACGAAGAGGAACTGAAATCATATGACACTACGAAGGCATCCATTCATTTCACTCTTGAACATCCACTCACTGCTGAACTTGTGAACAAGCTAGTTAGTGCGCGGATAAAAGAGAATGAGGCAAGAAGCAAAGGTAGGAAATGAGATTTAACTACCTTTCAGATGCACTTATCCAGTTCGTTTAATGATATGATATCCGAATTTTGTCTTCACAGGATCTACTGTCATTGCCCCAACGCTGAGACCAAAAGCTGCTCTTTCGAACTCTGGGACCATCTGTCCCTTGGTGAACCAACCTAGGTCACCACCTTTCTTCTTTGAGGGACACGAACTGTAGTCTTTAGCAATCTTTGCGAAGTCCTCACCGGAAGATATTCTGCCAATGAGTGCTTGGGCTTGGCTGTGCTTCTCAACTAATATATGACTTGCTCGAACTTTTCCTGCTTTAGTTTTCGACATTGAATCACCTGTGTTAGGGCGTACCTAGGAAACTCCAGAATTTTGAGGGTCTTAAAGTTGTTCACTTGTTGGTCTATCACGAAAACGAGGTTTTATGTCCATATTTATTCCAAATCCACTCTATCAAGTGATTATGATGAAGGCTACAGTATTTCACAAACATGGTCCCCCAGATGTTCTCTCTTACGAGGATTTTGAGAGCCCAAAGGTTCATCCCAACCAAGTATTAGTAAAGGTGAAAGGAGTAGCTTTGAATCACCTAGATCTTTTTGTTCGGTCTGGCATCCCAGGTCTAAGTCTCAAGATGCCCCATATTTTGGGCAGTGACATCAGTGGGGAGATTGTGGAACTTGGAAGTGATGTAAGAGATTCCCTAGGGGTTGGGCAGAAGATTCTCGTTGATCCGGGTATCTCTTGTGGCGTCTGTGAGTTCTGTATTCGCGGAGAGGAGTCTCTCTGTCTTACCTATGGGATTCTTGGTGAACACTCCCGGGGTGGCTATGCTGATTACATAGCAATAGATCAACAAAATGTGATACCAATTCCAGAATCTGCTAGAATTGACCTAGTTGAGGTTGCTGCACTTCCTCTTACCTTAATGACGGCATGGAGATTGTTGATTACCAAGGCTAAGATTAAACCTGGTGATGACCTTCTGATTATTGGGATTGGGGGTGGAGTTGCTCTTGCAGCACTCCAGATCGCAAAAGCCGCTGGAGCGAGAGTGATAGTCACCAGCTCCTCAGACGAGAAATTGGAAAAGTCTGTATCACTTGGAGCAGAAGCAACAATTAATCATAGTACTACTCCTGAGTATCATAAGGAACTCTATCAGTTCACTAAGACTCGGGGAGTCGATGTAGTTCTGGACTCTGTAGGGCAGGCTACATGGGCTAGAAGTCTAAAGAGCCTACGAAAAGGCGGTAAACTGGTAACTTGTGGAGCAACCTCCGGTTCAACCGCTGAAACCAATCTCAATCTCATATTCTGGAAACAACTTGAGATATTGGGCTCAACGATGGGCAGTAGGGATGAATTGCGGACCGCCTTGAAGCTGGTCTGGAGCGGAAAGGTAAAACCAATTGTAGATCGTATCTTTCCTCTATCAAAGGCAAGAGATGCTCATGAGGTGCTAGAACGAGGGGAGCAGTTCGGAAAGATAGTTCTCCGCCCTTAATGGTAAGTATTACCCTGATACGCACCTGAATCAGACACCGGTTCATTACGGTGTTTGTTATGTCTGATATTGGTCACTATGAGAGTCGTCACTATCTGCTTACCTGAGTCCTATGTTGATGGTGTGGATAAGTTAATCGGCCAGAACAAGTATCCGAATCGTTCGGAGGTCATTCGAATAGCCATAAGAGACCTTCTTGTGGATGAGCTCTGGGGAGAACGAAAGATATCGGGTGGTGTCCCGCTAGTGACCCAGCTCGAGAAAATGGCTCTACTATCAGAGACACAAAAATCAAACCCAACTGCTTGATGGATACAACTGAGCTATCTTTTTCTATATCTAGGTAGGTTTTCTGCCTGAGCATTACAGTTGGATGAAGAAATCATCCCTTACCCAATGCTGAGCATTGTGCTCAATCTGCAATTAGGAGCGAATCTGAATATGTCACGATTCTTTAGACGCAAGAAGTCAAGTGAAGAAGAACAAGAAGTTGTTGAGGATACACAAGTAGATGCTGCTGAAGCTCAGGAGACCGAACCTAGTGTGGAGGAGGTTACTGAAGCTGAAGCTTCAATCACTGAGGAAGTACCGGTGGGCAGAGAATCAACAATTCCATACCACGCATCAATTCAGGACCGGTTGATGTACATGTTCAATGATTCACACATGGGTGCTGGGATCGAAGGTACTGATGAGTTCTACCTTGAGTTTATGGCAATGGGAGAAAGGTTCTGGATTGGCAAGGTTCCTCTTGGCAAAGTTACAATAAAAGCTGGTGCGATGACTGATCAGGATGCACATGTTCGCATGTCTAATGATGTCGTGGCAGAACTTCTCTCCGCCTCGAATTTCTCAGAATTCTCTAAAATTTTCATGCAATACTACAAGAATGCCGAAGCTGGGAAGTTCATTAAAATCGAGGTACGGAAACCTATCACAGATCTAAACCGAAGAGGCTATGCTCGCGTGCCAATCATGAAACTACTCATTGGTTCCGCTAGATAGATTCCTTGAGACTCTCGTACAAAGACTGTCCGGCAAAGTTTTAATCGAGCCACTTGTAGCTAGTGGTATACAGGTGGGATGTTATTGGATAAGATCGAAACACCAGTCGTCATTATCAATTTCAAGACTTATACAAAAGCCACAGGAGAAAAGGCTGTTCTCCTAGCGCAGACATGTGAACGAGTTTCGAACAAATATGATGTACCCATAGTTGTTGCTCCCCAAATACCTGACTTGTTTAGAGTAGCAAAGGCGGTGGAAATTCCAGTCTTCTCCCAACATATGGATCCAGGTGAACCTGGACGATTCACTGGTCATGTTCTTGGTGATACTCTTGTTGAATCCGGATGCACAGGAACACTCCTTAATCATTCTGAAAGAAGGATGCAACTTGCAGATATTGAGGAGTCTATTACTAAATCTCAAAAAATCAACCTCTTCACAGTCGTGTGCACGAACAACATTCAGGTTAGTGTTGCTGCAGCATCTATGAATCCCTGGTCTGTTGCAGTGGAACCCCCTGAGCTGATTGGTTCTGGAATTTCAGTTTCTCAAGCACAGCCAGAGATAATCTCCGGTACAGTCGAGAAGATTCGAAAGGTGAACAAGAACATAGTGATTCTGTGTGGCGCTGGAATTAGTACTGGTGAAGACGTAGTATCAGCAATCAAACTGGGAGCTCAGGGTGTGTTACTAGCTTCTGCAGTTGCCAATTCTGACAAACCAGAGTCAGTCCTATCAGATTTGGTATCGCCCTTGAGCAAATAGCGTAATCCGGTTCATTTTTCACTAGATTGGATTGGCTTGTTTCTGGCGATATAGGTGAAAGTGTCTCTTGAATGTGCCCATTGTCTCTTAGAACGCGCAGGAAATCAAGTACGCCTTGCTACCAATGACCCCAAACTCCAAATGAAAGTCATAGAGGCAATGACTCGGTTTCTCGGTGAGAACTTCAACAGTGATGCTGTACCCAGCCATATTGGCACTGATAGAGACCTTCTCGTCCAACGTATGACTGGATGTGATCCATACAGCGACCTAAAGCATCAATCGAACACAATGGCTCTTAGTATTCTTCCAGAGCTATTACAACTCGTAGATGGAGTTGTTGAGCCTGCATCCAAGTTCAGAAGAGCAACATTGATTGCTGCGGCTGCTAACGCAATCGAGTTCGACGTATCAGGCCGTGAGTTTTCTCTGAACGAACTGAAGAATATCATAGATAATGTAGAAACGGATCTTGCAGTGGATCAAATCGAGGAGATGCGTTCGCTTTGCCAAGATGTAAAGAGCGTCCTCTACCTCACAGATAATGCTGGAGAGCTAGTTCTTGATTTGATTCTCATTCGTGAGATAAAACGACTTGGTCCAAAGGTGATTGCAGTTGTAAAAGGCGGCCCTGTTCTAAACGATGCAACTATGGTTGATGCTGATGAAGTGCATCTAAATGACTACGCTGACCATGTTGTTGATACAGGTGCCTCTGCTATTGGTGTCAACCTTGAACGCAATTCTGATGCTTTCAAAGAGCTCTTCTTCTCGGCAGAGCTTATCATTGCAAAGGGTATGGGTAACTTTGAGTCACTGACAGAATTCGAACCCACATGTCCGATAGTCCACATCATGCGAACAAAGTGTGATCCTGTGGCTCGAGAAGTCGGAGTACCGAAGAACAAGAATGTGATAATGATACGGATGCCATCAACTTACTAGTAGGCTCTATCTGTTATGCCATGTCTTCCTTGTATGGTCTAAGTCCATGAGCTAGCTGAGTAGATGCCATGAATTCAATTTTCAATTCGGGGAACTCAAGAGAGAGACTATCCCGAAGTCTCTTCATTCCTGGGTCTTCAGTTACGAAGCTTCCGAGTTCAAGAGTGTTGATGCTCTCCTCATTGGCTAGAAGTCTAATCTCTGGAGCCAACTCGCCTGTCACAAGTGTTTTGATGTCCTGTTTTTTTGCATTGATGATATGTGGCATGTCCACCTGACTGCCAGCAATTACTAGGAAATCTTCAACTTCATCATCCAAATCACCGGAGAACATTACAGTATTAATCTTCAATTTGGCTGCAATGTAATTCACAAAGCCGGAATGATTTTTGACGCCTTTTGGTTTGCAAATTCTGCCAAAGGGGGCATACTGACCATAATCGCTTTCTGCCAGAAAATCTCCAACCCTCTCGATACCAAGTGTATCACATAGGGCATCATTCAGACCATCTCTAGCACATAACCAACCACTTCCCATGACATAGGATGAGATGTAGTTCTTCGTGAGTAGTCGCACTCTCACAAGATCGAGACCTGAGAGTCTATCAATAGCAAAAGGGAACAAGGGTCTATATGTGATAAGTAGGTTTGATTTGTCTTGAGACGCCTTCGTGACAACTCTGGCAGAGGGATATGTAGCGACAAGAATCCTGTTTATTGTAGTGTTTGCCTGTTCTGTAGGATTCTGCGGACCTATCTCTACCCTATCTTCTAGACCCTGAATCGTCATGTCTCTAGGTGACAGTTCCTGTAGACGTTTTATTATCTGAAGAAAAGTGGTCATTCCTTCCAGCCTCTTGTAAGGTTCTCAGACTGGGAAGATGTAATATCCGTCTTATTCTTTTGGATGAGCTGTCGTGTCGAGTATTACGTTCTACTCAGACTCTTCAATATCATCTTCGTCGTCGAATTCCTCGTCTATATCCTCATCGTACGAGTAAAGATCTTCGAGTTCTTCATCGATCTCTTCAATTTCAGGCTCTTCTTCAATGACCTCAAGTTCTTCCTCGATGACCTCAAGTTCTGGTTCTTTCTCTTTCTTCTTCTTGACTTTTTCTGGTTTTGGTGCCTTCTCAGTCTTCTTTGAAACCGTCACTTTTACTGGAACAAAAGTGCTCTTCTTCTTCAGTTTCCAGAACTCGGTCTTGACTGCTCGCTTCTTGTCCATTCTTCTGTAGTCAACCTGCTGAGGATTCTGACTCTTACCGAGTCGAGTTCGTTCTCGCTTGAGGCTCTTCTCTTTGTTCACCATCGGCTCTCACCGTCGCGTTCTAGCGAAGGCTAGTGGTTTGTTTTATAACTGTGTCGAAAGAGTGTGAAGACAACCCTTTTGTTCTCAGAATGTAAAAGGGGGTCGGGCCACATTACTTCGTACCACAGGAGTAGAGAAGATGGGTAAGAAGGACGCAAACGAAGAAGTGAGCATTCGTGTACGTCTTGAAAAGTCCTTACTAGACCGGATAGATATGACGGCTGGAGAGCGAAACCGTCAGAGGTACATTCACGAAGCCATAGAGTGGAGGTTGGATCAGGATTTGCCACCTATGTTTCTCGAGTTATCAGAAGAGATTGCTCAACTAAAGAATCGCGTTGAACACCTAGAACGATCGCAAGCAACAAGTGTGTTTCTTGGAGACCTCAACAAGACAGCAAAGGAACAAATCAGTGCTGATGATATTGATCGGAAATTGTTGGCTTTCTTTATTCGGAATGAAGGCGGAACCACTCCTGAACTTGCAGAGCACCTTCTTGGAGATCCCCAGAAACGACGAACTATCCTGGATAGAATTGATAGACTCAATAACCGCGCGATCGATATAATCGGTTCTCCCATTCTTGAATACAAGAAGGGCTTTGTCAAGAATAAACGTGGTGCGTGGTGGCTAGTAGATCCTACTTCTGTTCTCATCTGAAACAAACAAATGCAGCAAATTCTTTAAGAGACTCCGTTTCCTCTGCTTCTTGGGGCCGTAGTCTAGCCTGGATAAGGCGCCAGCCTCCGGAGTTGGTATTCCCCGGTTCAAATCCGGGCGGTCCCGCCATTATTTCTTATAGACTTGTACTCATAGCTGAGAGGTATTTAGTGGTATCTACCTCGAATTACTCATTGGTTTGCAATATGCTACCTTGGATATAGTGGGGATTGAATGTAATTTTGTGCAAATGCAAAAAATGACAAGTTTATTAACCAGAATGGGTGGGTTCAATACTGGGAACCAACTGAGATTCAGTTGTCGTGTGACGGAGGAAGTGTAGTTGAGTAAGGAGACTATATCTAAGAGAAGAATTGTATGCATTGCTTCAATAATTGTTACAGTGATTCTCTTTATGCAATTGTATGTGATAACAGCTTGGTCTGCTAATGATGCCAATATGGGACCAACTGTGGTAATACTTCAATTTTCAGATGATCCTGATTCGGATTGGGCGGTTAATGATATTTATTCACGGCTTCGAGAATTCATTCCGGATGATCCGTATATCGTTAATAGACTCACAATAAGAAAATCTTCGGATCCCAATATCATTGAAAATCTCGATGCTGATATTGTCATTTATGTTTCTCACGGAGGACCTTTGGGTGTAGTGACAGGAAAATGCTTGACATCTTGGATGCAATTAGCAGATATTATAGAGAACTCGAAAGTGCCAATCCACCTATTCACCACATGCGAGAGTAAGAGAATTGTCAAGTATGGTAGTTCTGACTCTGATAAGATCCTTTATACTGTCCCAGGATCAAGACCTGCTGAGGTATCCGACATCGAGGTCATCAGCACTGCGCTGTTAGCTCTTGGAGTGGATTCTAGCTATGTTGATACATATCGAACTCAAGAGCTCACTAAAGCAAAAGAGTACATTCAGAATGGCGGCGCAATCCACATCATGTCATTTTCTGAGGTGATACTTGATACGATATCGGATATTTATGATGAAGACACTTCTCAAACAATCTATCATAATCCTGTTGATCCGCTCCCTCCAGGAACTCTAGACGAAAATTATGATACTGATCAAATTGTTGTCAAATTCAATTCCACATATACGTATGATGTAAGTAACTATACTAGTCTATCCGCACGCATACGAGATATCATTGAGAACTACTTCAGAGGATACACTCTATTTGGTGGTTCTTCTGGTAATCGCGCTGTTGAAAACTTGATGATTACATGCGTAGAACAATATTACTCTAATGCGACCTATGGAACTTATGGTGCATCTGGGACTCTTGAGAATTTACTTGATTCATATCAACTAGATCCTATGCTTAGTACATTTTACTATGATGCCCTCGAACTCACAGAGCTTGAGTGGGTGTACTCAGAAAACGAGTTAATTGGAATAAGGTATTCAGGCACAATGCAGTTAAGCGGACTGAATACACCATATTCATCTATCGAACTACAGATCACTGCTAGTGCTGATGGCTCCGGCGAAATTCAGAGTGTATTTATCAATCAAACATGTATAGGTGGTTTGTATGTAGATACTACCTATACTGGCTCTGTAGCAAATTCCATTACAGGAAGAAAT
>JAEOUM010000006.1 GCA_016839275.1 Candidatus Thorarchaeota archaeon | reverse complement strand
CCGTGGATAATGATAATCGTAGCCAGTCCAATAGGGATAATCCCATGGAGGATGGCAGGACTGACTGAACCATTTTGGGTGCCATTATTACACGGAGGAATCCTCCTTGTGCTTTTCTTTAGCACACTAACCTATAGTCCATTGAGACCTCATCGCAGATTTGCCCTCATCATTGTTATCCTGTTTTTCATGGGATTTGGCGGTGGATGGACCTTCGGATTGATACCCTACATTCGTTCCACTGCAGAATGGATCGTGTGGGAGAGTACTGGTCCGACTGCTCTCTATGAGTTGTCTCTGCATGGTCTTCGGCTCACACCAGCGTTGATTATCCTGACATTCCTTCTTCTGACGGGGAGAAAGAGAGAGAACTTCTTCTTAGCCAAAGGAGATATGAGGGCCATATTCGAGCCTTCTAAAATTCTCAAGACAAAGAGTCCTACAACATGGATTAAGATGGCACTCATCTTCTCAGTGGTCTTTGTCGTTGTGACAGCTATAATCCTCTTTGGAGCATCAGATATGAGCTCACTCACTATGGACTGGTTCCTTGTGCCCGTTGCGATTCTGGTTGCTGCAATGAATGGATTCAATGAGGAGTTCTCGCTTAGGGCGGCTCCTCTTGGAGAACTTGAGCCCACAATGGGTAAGTCAGACTCGCTGGTTGCCACAGCGACCTATTTTGGTCTTGGTCATTATTTTGGTGTACCTAGCGGGATTCTAGGAGTCATTCTCTCAGGATTCCTTGGATGGTTCCTTGGAAAGAGTATGTTGGAATCAAAGGGCTTTTTCGTGGCATGGCTAGTCCACTTTCTCACGGACATTCCCATCTTCCTGTTCTTCATCGCAATTAGCTTCTAATCCAGACCGAACAACGTACAGCGATTCCCAGGAAGGTCATAAGGATAATGATGAATCTATCAAAGAGAGTATACATAATATGCCTCATGTAAAATCACTTGAGGTTCTGAAGAATGAGTATGTGCTCTCTCTTGCTAGTACTTCTGAATGCACGATTGAAACTCCTACTAGCCAATCCAAGATCGTAGTCAACATGGTCCAGTATTTTGAATCCGACACTCTCTGAGAGATTCGCAACCATATTATCGCCTTTGTAAAGCTCGTCTTGAATGACCGAGTCCCCAATGATAATAGCAAGATTCCTATCAGGTCTCAAGACTCTTCTGAAGTGTTCAAATCCTTCTTGCATATCCTGCATATATGAGTCAATGCCCATCCCTTGGCTCGAATGCTTTAGGCGCGATCCAATCTCAACTTCCTTAAGGAACTCCCATTCCATATCCAGCCAGTTCATGCGTTGTTTGTGATAGAGATAGTAATCGTATGTGTTCGGATACGGTGGTGAGGTCACAATTGCATCAACAGAATTATCCTCCAGAAAGTTCAGCTCCCGCACATCAGCATTGTAACAGACCACCTCACAGTCACTTGCCACCTGATTAAACTCACGCATTCTCCTAACCATATCCGAAATCTTCTTTCTATAGGTCTGGTACGTATGAAGAGGGGGAATGCGTTTCTTATATGATGAATATCGAGTCTCACTCTCTTGATTCGACACGTAGACAATTATGCTAGAGAATCCGAGTAGCAGGAACTCCCGGAGCTCTCGAGATAGGTCTTCATCTAAAATTGAGGATTTGATTATAGAGAGCTCCTGAAGAACATGAGGTTGGAACCAGTGGTCTCGGTTTTTGAAATCAGGAATTGAGTAAGCAAAACCACTTTCACCATGATGCTTGACATGACTCTCGACCCTTCTCTTGATGCGTTTCATGAGAGGTTGAGTAGCCGAGAGTCTGTCATTAGCAATCTTCGTCGACTTTACCCTCGACATGAATGCACCAAGGGGATGGATATCAACACCAATCGACCTTCGCCCTAGAAGCTTAGCCTCAACAAGGGTCGTTCCGCTCCCACAAAAGGGGTCAAGTATCGTTTCATCTTGTGAACTCAAAGAACGAATAAGATAACCAGGTAGTTGTGGAATGAACTTTGCAGAGTACGGATGAAAATTGTGAGTAAGATAAGCTGTATCACCAGGGTCATAGATGATGCGATGAATCTGTTCTTTATCGAGGGTGACCATAATCATTTCCCTTTTCCATTCGGAGGCTTTCTGAGGACCACAAGAAAGGTGTGATTCACATTGACGTAAAAGACAGAGGGGTAACCCAGAAGCACAAGACTCCTCTGGTCGTTCTGGTCCCAGATGATGAGATCATGGTACAGGAATCCAGCCTCTCTACCTATTCGAGCAATATCCGAATGGACATCGATGAGGGGAATCCCATTCTCTGTATCTCTGCAGTCCTTGACCACCCATATGTTATAGCCGCCCGGTACCGTCACGGTCAGTAGGTCAACCATCAGATCTTTGATCTGTGAGAGGAACTCATTGTAATTCAGATTTCCAAAGTCATCTGGATTGCCACCGTAGGGCTTGACGACCGATTTGTTGTCCAGCACAAGTCTCGATTTCTTATTGGTTTTCCTTCTGTCTTTCACGGACTTGTGGATGAAGTTGGCATATGGCGGTGAAGTGAATACTAACTGCACACTCTCAGGTTCAACCCACTTTGACAGGTTCCTCGAGTCCTCACAGATGACCCTTTGTTCCATAGGTTCATCGGTTGTCTCTTGCCTAAGAACCTCCTCCGCTAAATCTGCAAATTTCTTGTAGAGTTCGATGCCAATACCTCGCCTACCAAGTCTTCTTGCTGCAATGATGGTTGTGCCAACACCGAGGAAGGGATCAAGTACAAGATCTCCGGGAGATGTATACATCTTGATTGCACGTTCTGCGAGAGCGGAAGAGAATGTTGCACCATGCTCCAAATGATGCTTCTCGCGTGCTGAACTTACCTCTCTTGAGGTCCACACACTCCTGCTGAGTTTTGTCCATTCCTTGGGCGGGAGGTCATTGAATACCCTTTTTTGATTCGAACCTTTTGTCATCAGGACTGGATTCCTATTTTCCCTATTAACTCCACTGGATTTGAATTGCGAATATCATGCAAAACCCTATTTGTTCTGCATCGCAGTTATTCTCAAACAAGAGCTTCCTCGTGGCTATAGGGGAGTATTGAAAATAAACAGAGAAGCCATGCCTTATGAGATAGATAATGAGAAAGTATGTGAGATAGTTGCTGAAGTGTTTCAGCGAAAAGGGATTGTTCCTCCATACTCGATCGATTTTAAAAAGAGAGAAATAACAACCTCAAAGTCTCAAATATATCTTGAAGAAAACATCTTGCATGTAGTTGCCTCTACAGAACCAGAACTGAGGCGATTGATAGGTCGATTTGTCATCAAACGTACATGGACTCCTCATGACTGGTCATTGCTGGTTCATACTGGTCTCTATGTCCTCACAAGCGTGGTACTTCTCACCACGTTGCCGTTCATTAGTTATCTGCTGGCATATCTGTTTCCCGAATTGCGTCTCTGGACGGTTATAGTGACTGTGGCGTCTATCATGGTTTTCTCAATCTGGACTGCGAACCAAATTTCAAGAAGAACTGTTAGGCTCCTGAGAGAGTTCACCATTGAGATGGCAGACATTGAATGTATGACAGAGTATGATTCAAAGGACTACATAGGGGACATTCATCTGATAGCTGTTGGAGGAGTTATGATTTGTATTTGGGCAGCTGTGGTCTGTGGTTTCTTTGCCCTGGCATTTTATAGTCAAGAGGGGATTTTCATCGGTGTGCCATTTGTTGTTCTCCTGCTTGCTGCATTATATTTTCTTATCGCTCCAACATGGACATCTATTGGTTCAAACCTCTGCTATCAAACCGATGAAGTTGGAGAGGACAATGAGGAAACGGAGGTTGATCAGTTTGAGGACAACCAGTATCTACAGGAATCCTTCGAGGATCTCATTGAGAGGATGGACCTACGGAGGTCTATTACTTCGAAACATAACTCTGAGTTCAGTGAGATACGAGCGAGGTTCTCTGAAACGAGGTATGCACAGTGTCGAGGCGTGTATGACTATGTCGAGGAAGGAACACTCTTCATCGATATAGAGGACCTCAGTGAGGCTGCAGCTAGACGATATGGCAGTGCAGTCTTAGCAACAGGTTCACTTCGGTTCTACCGTGAGCTAAGCTTCAAGAGAAGGGCAATTCAATTGATAGCACTCTTCTTTGGACTGATAATGCTGACGGTGGCACTAGTAGGTGCTTTTGTGATATCAAAGGAGTTTGG
>JAEOUM010000215.1 GCA_016839275.1 Candidatus Thorarchaeota archaeon | reverse complement strand
TGGATGACGCAGTGAATTATGCACTTGAAAAAGCAGGTAGAAAACGGCTGACAAAACCTGTAGTGAAAATGGATTTTGATCTTCAGGGTCGAAAATACATACGAGGAATGTTTGTTGGTGGTAGTCTATGTTATCAAGCACAAGCCATTCTAAAGAAAAATGGAATTGATGTCTATTCAAATGCACCACTAGATGAGAAGCATCTTGTTGAACACAAGTGGGACAGCCTCCATGCTTGTATCGACACAGGAGCTGAGGAGTACGTTCAAGGCAGACCGCATCCCATGATTGATCCTCGTCTAAGAAACGAAATGATTCTTGATGAATGTAAGAAAGACGACGTTGCTGTTGTCTTATTTGATGTTATGTTAGGGTTTGGGAGTGCAATGGATCCTCTAGATGGTCTTGAGGATATACCAAAAGGTCCTGTACTTGTAGCATCAATAACCGGAACGACGATGGACTCACAAGATTATGCTAAGGTTGAGAAAGGACTGAAGAAGCTCGGAGTGAAAGTCTTTACCTCAGCTCAACAGGCTGCTGAATTTGCAGTTAAAGTCCTGGAGGAAGGCCAGTGATAGAAGGAAAATTGAAGGTATTTACAGTTGGAGCTGAATGGTTCTATCAAGAGATGAACAAACAGGATATTCGCTTGTACAAGATTGACTGGGCCCCACCTGTGGAATTGCCCAAGGACATTAGTGACATCCTCAAAGCATTGAGGAAATAATTATGCGCGGTATGAGATGATTAGAAAATGACAAACTCGAAAGAAAAAACAAATAGCGACATCAGCGATGAAATTGAATCTGCAAATGAAGAAGCTGTGAATCGCGTCAACAAAGGAAAAGCTGTTCTTGTTGACTTTGCACCAGCAAAGAAAGTCATCCCCGGAATGAAGGATGATCTGATACTTCATGCGGGCCCACCGATTGAATACAAGGATATGATTCCAGCAATGAAGGTTGCTGTTCAGGGAGTTCTTATTCTTGAAAATCGGGCAAAGAATCTGGAAGAAGCTGACAAGCTCGCATCAAGTGGTGAGATTGAATTCAGACCCAACCACGAGTTCAGTTCGGCAGCACCGATGGGTGGTGTTACTTCTGCTTCAATGTATGTTGCTGTCGTGGAGAACGAATCCTTCGACAACAAGGCGTATTGCAATCTCCATGAAGGAAGAGGTAAAATTTTGAGATTTGGTGGCTACAGCGATGAGATTATTGAACGTCTTCGCTGGATGAATGATATTCTCGGCCCCTCATTATCAAAGGCTGTCAAAAGGAAACCAATTGATCTCAAAGTAATTACCAGTAAGGCTTTAGCGATGGGCGATGAATTCCATCAGAGATTCATTGCATCAAGCCTCCTGTTTCTAAAAGAGATACTCGATCCTCTTCTTGATACTGAAGCAGGTGCTGAAGGAGTTGACTTCATTGCAGAACGAGAACAATTCTTCCTTAATCTCGCAATGCCCGCGGCGAAAGCATTGATTGATCCAGCAGATGGCATAGATTACAGTACTGTTGTAACCAGACTAACACGAAATGGAGTTGGCTACGGTATCGGAGTGAGTGGACTTAAGGGTGAATGGTTTGTTGGTCCTGCAGAAATTCCAAAAGGACTCTATTTCCCTGGATACAGCGAAGAAGATGCAGAGCATGACTTTGGCGATAGTGCAATCACCGAAACCATTGGTCTTGGTGGATATGCATCAGCTGCAGCCCCTGCAGTAACGAGATTTGTAGGCGGAACCGTAAAGGATGCTAACCAAATGACAATGGATGGCTACAAAGTGAGTGTCAGCGAAAGCCGAGACTTTTTGATACCTAACCTTAATTTCAGAGGTACTCCATTGGGTATAGATATTATTAAAGTGAACCAGACAGGTCTTGTTCCTAAGTCAAATACTGGAATTGGAGGAAAGGTCCCCGGAGTTGGTCAAGTCGGTGCAGGCATTTCAAGAGCTCCTATAGAGGCATTCAGAGATGCTCTTCGAGCCTATGCGAAGAAATATGGGATCTAGAATAATGATAAAATCTAAACTCTACAGTAGAACATTTCAGTCCTTGAGATTCGGAACGAGAGCTTATGATGATGGCATTGGCAGAGTTCTCTATTGGAGCTCACGGGCTGTTGCTCTACTTTTTCACCATCGTGTGATCACACTGCTGAATCGTTATGGTGTACTATTGCCATCGGCTGTAATTGTTGATATCGATAAATTCCCCCACATCACTAGCGGCTATCTGAAAGGAGATCATATCATTCTTGATTCGATGAGGATTGAACTATCCAATCCGATTGATCTTTCATTCAAATACAATTCAAGACCTCCAATAGATAAATCACTACAAGCTATTCGACCTTATTTAAGAATCAAGAGTCATAGCATCGCATCTGCTGTGTTACGTCTCGAAGGTGAACACAGTGAACTATCTGGAATCGATAAAGCTGTAAGTGACAAGCAATTCAATATACTCAAGAATAGTCAGACTCCTGAGATTGCCGCTAAGAATCTCTTGGGTTTAGGTTTTGGTCTTACGCCATCCGGTGACGATTTTGCATTGGGTGTAATCTCCACCTCCAATCTTCTTGGTGTAGATACGGACATGCTAAAACGGGCAATTATGGCATATGATTACCCTCTTTCCAAAACAATGCTAGTTGATGCTCTTGATCAGTATTACTCAGAACCAGTTTACAACTTTCTTGACTCTATATTAAATGGCCCTCCAACTGAGAATGTACTTTCTGAGCTCGTGAATGTAGGTCACTCTTCAGGTTCCGACATTCTCGCGGGAGTCTATTATTCTCTTTCTTCATTATCAAAGCCACTTTCTGTGTTATATGGACAAATGATAGACAATTGAAAATGGGTTAATGTCCTCCTAGTACGTTTGAAGATTTGAAGCATTCAATACATAACATTGCTTTATGAAATTTGTAGCTGTTTTTCGCGCAATTATGCGATAGACTAAACAGATGGAATTGTGCTTTGCAGAAATATGGTTCCTCGAAACGTAATTGCAAAACATGGAATTGTAGCTTCTTCACAAGTACTTGCAACTCAAGCTGGCTTGACCATCATGCAGCGTGGGGGAAATGCGGTTGATGCGGCTATAGCTGCAGTTGCTGTTCTTGATATAGTGGAGCCATTCAGCACTGGATGTGGAGGTGATGCTTTCGCACTAATTCATCTTCCTGATAAGAATCAACCTATAAGTATCAATGGCTCTGGGCGGTCTGGGTCTCTTGTCACTCTTGATGAGCTGTTAGAGAAAGGTTGGACCGAAATGCCGATGAGGGGCGGTCCACCAGTTACTGTTCCCGGTGCGATGCATATGTGGCATTATCTTATAGAGAATTATGGATCTCTTGAGTTTAGTGAAGTGCTGCGTCCTGCAATACATTATGCTAAGGAAGGATTTCCTGTTTCTGCACTTTCTTCTCAATTATGGCCTCAGGCATCGAGTATTCTGATTAATAACTATGCAAAGGAGTTATACTCAATTGATGGTCGATTTCCAAGAGTAGGCGAAATAATGCGGAATAGAGACCTCGGAGATGTCTTTGAATCCGTGAGCCGAGAAGGGATTCAAGTCTTTTATTCGGGTAGCATTGCAGAACGCATTGTTGCCTTTATACATGAATATGGTGGTTTCCTTACTCTTGATGACTTGCGCTCACACAAAACCATTGAAACTACGCCTATCTCAACATCATATCGAGGGATTGATGTGTTTGAGCATCCGCCCAATGGACAAGGATTTGCAGCTCTCATTATGCTAAACTTGATGGAAACGTATGACTCCGGAAAATTATCTGAGAATAATGCACAACGGTATCACATTATGATAGAAGCAAAGAAACTAGCGTATGCTGATCTTCACCAGCACAATGCAGATCCAGACTTCTATAGAGTTCCTCTCAAGAAATTATTATCGAAAAACTATGCTAAGAAACGATTTGCTCAATTCGACTCAGCTAAGGCATCGACGGAATTTGCTTCAGGAGTTCGTTTGGGAAATGATACTGTTTATCTCGCAACAGCTGATGGCGAAGGAAGAGCAGTTTCTCTCATTAATAGTCTGTATCGAGGATTTGGAAGTGGGTTGGTTGTTCCAGTCACAGGAATCAAGCTTCAGAACCGAGGAAATCTCTTCTCACTTAATCCAAATCACCCAAACTGCTACTCTCCTCGGAAGCTGCCCTTCCACACAATAATTCCTGGTGCGCTTTACAAGGATAGTGACTTCTTTGGAGTGTTTGGAATAATGGGTGGAGCACATCAAGCACAAGCTCATGCCCAGTTTTTGAGCAACGTAATAGACTGCAAGATGAGTCCTCAAGAGGCTCTCGATCACCCTCGATTTGATCATGACCAAGAAAAGAATCTGGTCGCACTTGAGAATGGATTTCCTGCTCTCTTGCGAGATGAGCTTCAGAGAATGGGTCATGTAATAGTAGATAGTCCACCATCAGGTTTTGGTTGCGGACAGGCAATCTTTCGGTTACAAGACTCTTGGATTGCTGGATCTGATTATAGAAAGGATGGGCAAGCAGCGGGTTTTTGATACACCTACCATGACATTAATCAATAAAGTGAGTATCAAAATCGTGTAGATAGGTGATTGCAGTGAGTTCAGATTCTGATGATTATAGAGAAGAAAGTGACTTGTTAGGAACTCTTAGAATTCCCAAGGATGCATATTGGGGTATACAGACACTTAGGGCTCAAGGAAATTTCGGCGTATCTCTTGTCAATCTCAATCAATACACAACTCTAGTACAAGCTTTAGCTATGGTGAAGAAAGCCTGCACGCTAGCGAATCTTGACCTAGGTCATCTTAGCCCTGACTATGCTGAGGTAATTGTAAAAGCATGCGATGAGATTATTGAGGGAAAATTACATGACCAGTTCGTCGTTGATATGCTTCAAGGAGGAGCTGGAACCTCTACAAATATGTGCACGAATGAAGTGATTGCCTCGCGAGCCAATGAACTGATTGGCGAAGAACGCAACTCAATTGCACCTATCTCATCCCATGATCATGTGAATTTTTCTCAATCCACAAACGACGTATACCCAACTGCGATCAAAATCGCAACAATCTATGGGCTCAGAGATTTATCGACTTATCTCACAGTTCTAATTGAAGCATTGGATGAGAAAGCAACTGAGTTCAAGGAAATATTGAAGCTCGGCCGTACAGAGATGCAGGATGCTGTGCCGATAACTCTCGGTCAAGAATTCGCAGCATGGTCTGCAGCCTTGAAGAGAGACCTCAAAAGAATAACATCAGCAGCTGAAGTATTGAAGACTCATAATATCGGTGCAACAGCTATTGGAACATCCCTCAATGCAGATCCTGAATACATCAAGCTTGCAGAAAAACATCTCATAGAGGTCACTGGAATTCAGGAACTGACAACTGCCGAGAATCTGATTGATGATACACAGAACTCTGACGAGTTTGTGCATGCCTCAGGGCTATTACGAGTTCTTGCCACAAATCTCGGTAAGATCTGTGGTGATCTAATCCTTCTATCATCTGGTCCGATAGGTGGTTTTCATGAGATTATTTTGCCACCTGTTC
>JAEOUM010000239.1 GCA_016839275.1 Candidatus Thorarchaeota archaeon | reverse complement strand
GGCAAGAGAGGTTCAGGAAAGAGCTACACATTAGGCATCATTGCCGAAGAGCTTGCTTTGGCTATGGAACGTAGAGAGATTGAGGTAGCAGCTGTCGTTGTTGACACTGTTGATGTCTTCCGACAGATGGTGGATGCAAATGACGATCAGACTGATCTCCTCAAGAAATGGGGATATGAGGCTAGGGGATTTCCAGTAAATGTTTACATTCCCCGAAGAACCTATGTTGGACTTCCTGATGAGGTGAAGAAAAAAGCACGTCTCTTTCCATTATCAATTGGTCCTCGTGAGCTCTCTGTTTCTGACTGGGGTTATGTGCTGGAGAAAGGTGGGTCACTGAGTACTGCCATGGAGAATTTGATTGGTGAAACTTTGGACGCTGTTCGACGGGGTTACACCATCGAGTCAGGTGAGCATGTTCAGTTGAAACGTGATTTCAGTATCAAGGACATGATTCATTGTATCGAGTCGAATCCAACCATTGTCGAGTTCTATAAACCCGCCTCAAGAACAGCACTTGTTCAGAGGTTACGACGGGCAGATAGATTGGGAGTCTTCCACCCTGGTGGAACTAGTGCTCAGGATCTAGCAATTGCTGGGCAAATCACGGTCATCGACGTGGCGCCGCTAGGGTCAGATGCGGAGACGGTGCTAGCAATTCTAACCAATATGCTATGCCGTCAAGTCTTGACCTATCGCATGGCTTGGACTGATGAGGGTACTAGCGCGCGAGAAGAATTACCTCCTACATGGCTCATTATTGATGAGGCGCATACGCTTGTCCCACGCTCAGGAGTCACTCCTGCAAAGGATGCAATTGTTGGATATGCAAAGTTGGGTCGACGATTTGGCTGTAGTCTTGTTCTCTGTACACAGCAGCCTTCAGCTGTTTCAGATGATGCAATATCGCAGGCTGATATTATCATATCTCACTCACTATCCCATGATAATGACATTCGAGCTCTCCAACAACGAGCCCCTGCAGTGATGCCTGAGCAATTCCGCGATAAGGTATTCATTAGCAGCCTACCAAGGGGGGTGGCTTTGGTCTTCGACCAAGCTACAGAAAACAAACGAGGATTCATAATGCAAGTTCGTCCACGTCTCTCACAGCATGGGGGTACAGATCGCTTATCCGGTCTATTTGAAGCAGTCAAGCTTCTGATTCCTGAAGAGCTAGAAGAGTTTACTGAAGAATCAGAAATTGAAGAGGAACCAGAACAAATCGAAACTGCTGACAGGGTAGATGAAGAGTATGAGGGATCAGAAGAAGCGTTTGCGGAGGACTTACCAGAAGTCCCGAGACCTCCTTTGAAGCTAAGCAAAGAAGACTGGGCGGTTCTGGATGAGTGGATGAGAGACTATGTCAAGACACTCTTTGAACAACAAAAGCAGGATTTCACAATCACTAATGATCCATCTCCCCATCTTGAGGAACCAATTGCAGAGGAAACTTCGCAACCAGAGGTAGAGATTGAGACCATAGCGGTTTCAGATATTGACCCATCAAAAGTAATGGTAAAGAGATTCGGTCCTGTTTCGAAAGAGCTTCTCTCGAAAGCGACAACAAGGAAGATATTGTACAGCCCTGCTTCACACGACTTTCTATTCACATCAGAGAACGATTACCGTGAATCTATAGTGGTAGAACGCGATGAAGTAGATGCTTTAGAGCTCATAAGGTGGGTAGCTGGCGGTATATGTTCCACAGGGATGGAGCTTGAACAGCTAATTCATGAGGATGGTTTCACATTTGTCTGTTTTAGAAAAGAAGGCGTACGTGTATCATTCTCTGTTGGTGCGAGCCAGTCACTTTTGAGTCTCCCAATCGTTGTCGTTGGTGTTGATAAGAGGTCAGTCATCTCCATAGCTGACAAACTACGGACAGTCCTTCATACCTCAGACTAAATCGCTCAACTGAGTAGTACAATGCTTGGTCTTATAAGGACAAGAGAGATGAGCGATTTGGTGCGCATAAGCATGAGCAAGGACGATATTCGACCTCCAGTGAATATGAAGATAGCTTCAATGGTTGACTTGGCAAGGATGCTTGTCTCCTGGTCACAAAGGGAACGACCCGCTAGCATGCTCTACTTCGAGCACAAGGGGAAGCATATCTATGGGACTTTAATCTCCAATCATGGATACTATGAGATGTACGGACTGCCTCTCTGGGTCCATGCAGAGGGCGATGGGCCTCCAAAGGGCAATTTCATCGCGTACAAGGGTAGACCCAAGGAGTCTCTTGAGTTTGTAGATTCATTTGCTGACTCAGAACCCATGACAGTCTTTCTACCAATTATTAAGCTTGCACAAAAACTCGAAATACTCGACATGTAGTTCGTGTTCTTCAGAGCCAAACCTCTTGCGCTGTATTCTAATAGAGCTCTCTCGATGATGCTCTGAGATAGCTCACAGTCGCAAGTGCCGCATAGACGAGGAATGCAAGAAGAATAATTGAGGTCTTCAGGAAGAAGTCTGTTCTGTTAAAGAGCTCGACCACAAGAAACAGACCAATAACAATGATATTCGTCGCTCCACCCATGGTAGTGTCGCCCTTTACTTTTAGAGCCATCTTCACAAGTACCATGATGGCTACAATCCCAAGTGATATCCAATTGATGTAGCTCTGAAAGAGGTATGAGAGGTCTAAGAAGGGCAGGACTCCAATTGGTGTCGGGATTGGAGGCAGATACATCACCATGAATATCACAAAGATGACTAGCTCCCCAATTTTAATCCAGGTTGTCGGTGTCTTCGTATACACCTCTCCGTAGAGACCCCTGTCATATTGTTGAGCACCGTAGTAGATGAAATACACGGGAGCTCCAAAGCTGAGGGCATTCACAAGACACTGTGCAATACCATATGCTACATCTAGCCAGAAGTCCGTCCAAGTCTGAAGAATAGTCTGCCATACAGCAATGTATCCTGGGATGAACTCCAACATGACAAAAGCCGGTAAAATACAGAGTGCAATAGCTACGATGACTCCTAAAACAGCAGCTGGTTTTCCACCCCCCAACTTACCTAAACCGATCAGATAGAAGACATGACCAGCGACAATTAGCCCTTCTATAATAGCAATTACCGGTGTCGCCATAGGGAGCACGAACACCATTAGGACAAAGAGTGCATTTGCCCCATAGAACATTCTCCATCTGAGCGGCACTGCAGTGATAGTTTCATCCATTATATGAATAGTATTCGCAATTCTGTACCGCTGATAGTATATCGTGCCCACCCAAGGAACTGAAAAGACAATGGGTGCTGCTATATAATGAAATAACACATTGAGATTAGGATCTGCGAATGGTGTCATCTGTGGTATAAACAGCATGAGTAAGAAGAAGTAGATGGGACCAACTATGGCCATAAGGACAACAGTTACCCTTGACAATAACCAATCTGGACTCAATCTTGCCTCTCCACCCTTCCAAATAGATGAGTCTGATATAAGTTTGCGTTGCTGGTATGGTAAGAACAGAGCGAACGAGAATTTATTTGGATGCTTCGCATTGAAATTGGTGACACCCCGTTGCACTGAGGGGTCTTCGGGGTCAAGGAGTGATCCATGTGTACAAGCGAAAGCTTACCGCTTCAAGTTTTGTAAAGAAGAGTAAATTGATCATAGGTCTTGATCTAGTTGCAAATATGACAGGCAAGGATGCCGCTGCAATGAAGGCTGAGAAAGACCGCCTAGAACAGGAAG
>JAEOUM010000013.1 GCA_016839275.1 Candidatus Thorarchaeota archaeon | reverse complement strand
GCTACTTCACAGTGTATTGGCTCATGTAGTGATTGAATTGAAATGTTCCTCTCTGATATTCTTCTATGAGTGTCTATCTATTTCAAATCTAATAGCTCTACCTCAAAAATCAAGGTTGAATTGGGAGGAATCAAACCATCTCCAACATCTTCCGAACCATATGCAAGTTCTGGGGGAATTGTTAGCTTTCTCTTCCCTCCAATCTTCATTGTCATTACACCTTGGTCCCAGCCTTGAATCACCTGCCCAACGCCGATCTTGAATTCGAAAGGTTCGTCTCTGTCAACAGAGCTATCAAATTTTTTCCCATTCGTCAACCAGCCTGTGTAATGAACAACGACAGTTTGTCCACGAGTAGGAGATGCCCCTGTCCCGAGAACAATATCCTCATGTCGTAATCCAGTCATATCATCTTCATCATTCATATACCTAATAAATTGTGGCTAGCAATTTTTGATAAACAAGTTAGATGAATCTAGAGAAATAGTCGAATCACTCATCTGTATTGTTTCAGTGAAGAAACGCTCTAACATTAGACCAGACAAATACAATCCCAGCATCATCTGCAGCAACTATAGACTCATTGTCGCGTATCGATCCACCAGGAGCAATTACTGCTCGAATACCTCCCTCTACAGCAGCGTCGATGGAATCACGGTATGGAAAGAAGGCATCGGAAGCCATGACTGCACCCTCTGCTCGGTGTCCTGCTCGTTTGAGTGCTAGTTCGACCGCTCCAATTCGAGAGGTCTGTCCCATACCAATCCCAAGAGTTCGTGCGTCTTTGCTGATCACGGCAGCATTGGATTTAGCATACTTGACGATTTTCCACGCAAAGAGAAGGTCTTCAAGCTCAGTGGAGGAAGGTTTCTTTTTCGACACAACTGTTACGTCTTCCATTGAAATGCTATGTGTGTCCGTTGACTGAACAAGAATTCCATTGGGAACAAGTCGAAGTGATTGTTCGGGAATCGAATATTCATTGAAGGTACACAGTATAAGCTTGGTTTTCTTGGCGAGTATCTTTAATGCAAGTTCATCATACTCAGGCGCGATAATTGCATCAACAAACATTGCATGAAGTTTCTCAGCTAGCTCCTTCGTTATGGGTCGATTAAAGCCCATGACAGAACCAAAGGCAGATAGATTGTCTGTAGCAAAAGCGTGATCGAATGCTGTTTCAATATCTTTAGCTGAAGCAACCCCGCATGGACTTGTGTGTTTAATGATCGCACAGGAAGGTTTCGTATGCTCCGATAGGACTCCAATAACAGCATAGAAATCTACAAGGTTATTATATGATACATCTTTTCCGTGAATTTGTGTATAGAAGGGAGTATGCCCAGGGAGGAGGTAGTACCTTGCTTCTTGATGCAAATTCTCGCCATATCGGAGATTTTGAGGATTCTCAAAGGAAAGAAGATAATCAGGTGGGAACTTCTCGTCTGACATCAAGTAGCGACTTATTACAATATCATATTTGGCAGTGTGCAGGAAGGCTTTCTTTGCGAGGTTCTTTCTTAGTTCGTCAGAGACCGTGTTCATAGTAATAGCTTCAGCAACAGAATTGTAATCTTCTGGCGAGGAAACAACAATGACCTTGTTGTAGTTTTTCGCTGCTGCTCGAAGAAGGGTAACTCCTCCTATGTCTATATTCTCTATAGCATCTGCATGACTATGTGGCTTTGAGATAACCTGTTCAAATGGGTACAGATTAACAACCACAAGACCGATAGGCAGTATTCCGATTTTCTGCATTTCATCTTGCTGTTCATCGGTTCCTAAGATTCCCCCTAGAATTTTAGGATGGAGTGTCTTTACTCGGCCATCTAACATCTCTGGATAATCTGTAAAAGATGACACTAGATTGACATCAATTTGTGCAGCTTGGAGAAC
Organism: Candidatus Thorarchaeota archaeon; assembly: GCA_016839275.1. Lineage (GTDB taxonomy): Archaea > Asgardarchaeota > Thorarchaeia > Thorarchaeales > Thorarchaeaceae > SMTZ1-45. The sequence continues at coordinate 915 of JAEOUM010000013.1, read as the reverse complement.
TGTCGCAGTTTTTCCAGTACTAATGAACCGATAATGTGAGGATATGCTTCTACAGAAGTCAACAATTCCTTCTTTGTCAAAGACACTAATTATCCCCAGACTTCTATCCAACTGGCAACACCATCAATGCTTGTGGAACTATATTCTGTTTTGACTTTCCCGCCTTTTAGAGACCGCTCTTTCGTGCATTTGTAGCTCCATAAAAATTGATTGATGAAATTAGAACCAAGTTACTCCCTTGAGCTTATTAGGGGCTTTGTTGATGCATTGGTTTCATTTAGCTTCATTAGGAGATTAGAATGGTGTCAAAAAGTAAGAAAGGAAAGACAGGTCCAAAGAGACCTGTCGCTCTCATAGCACTGATAGTTGTTCTAATTGGAACAAATATAGGAACAGTGTATTACTTCATGTTCTACCAGCCCTCGGTACCCCTCGAGGATGTACCAATGGCAATTGAAGATGTGATGAGTAATCCAGCGGCATATATTGGTAAAGTGATAACAATCACCGGCTACTACGTCATCTCTGCAGGTTATCCAATGCTTGTTGAGAGTCTCATGTCATTTATGAATAACTCACTCCAACCTGACAACTATGTCCTTGTAACAGGAGAACCTCCTGCAGCGATGGAGCAATATCTTGGTCTCCAATGTGATGTTAAAGGAACAGGAGAATGGGCAGATGAGAGTGATGGAGTCTTGGGAGTGCGATATCGTGGGTATGTCGGTAGGCAGAGCGATACTGTTTTTCCAGGAATCTATAAAGATGCAGTACTAAATACTGACTGGTTGCAGGAGCACATACAAATTCCTGATCCGGATGCTGAGAAATACGCTATACTCTATAGTGGAGGCATAAAGCCTGAGAAGGCGTATTATAGATACTGGAATGATATCATCTATATGCACTTCATCT
>JAEOUM010000214.1 GCA_016839275.1 Candidatus Thorarchaeota archaeon | reverse complement strand
GCCCGTAAATTGTATCAATGTCCCATGGTGTGTGAGAGATATCAAAGGCGACTCGAGCAACTGGAACTCCAACTTGGAAGTTAATGAAGACACTTGTATCACCAAAGTCTTCTGAAGTGAAGATTATGGTACAGGAAATGTTCTCGACTCCCGAATCTGGTACACTCACAACTACTGGGACTAACGCTATCTGATTCACCTGAATCTCATCATCTATGATGAATAGAGACGTGTTTTCGGTGTAGACCGCGCTCGTGAATACAGTTGTTCCACTTGTGAAAAGTCTGATATTGAAATAATAATTATCTCCCTGAAACAGCTTCACATAATCGATGGGCAATACTTGTGGGAAGGCGAAGCTAATGGCTGGAAGCTCATTCATCGAAGAATGTTGTACGATGAGACTGAGTGCATTCTGAATATTCAATTTTCCAGCGCCTACTTCATACGTTCGCTGATCACTAATAGGAGTGGCTCCCCTCATCAGAGCAGTCATGATTGAACCTGGTGACCATGTAATATTGTTCGCCATTGAGTAACCGACTAGCTGTGCAGCTGCGGCGGAGACCCTGGGAGCGGCGAAGCTCGTACCATAGTATCTCGTTCCATCACTGGCGGTTGTGTACCCTAACGCGCTAATGTCTGGCTTGATATAGAGTCCATGTGCAGGTCCTGTTGAACTATAATATGCTGGTTCATCATTCTCAGTTAATGCACCGACAGCTAGGCAATTCTTGAAGACTGCTGGCGATTCAATGCTTGTGCCCGCCATTCCATAGTCTCCACTATTTCCTGCTGACACGACAACAATGACACCATGCGAGAATGCCCAATCAATCGCAGCTTCTGTTGGGTCGCCGTAAGTTGGTGAGCCTCCAAGACTTAAGTTGATCACACTAGCATTCTGTTCAACAGCCCAGTAGATTGCCTCAATTAGTGCAACTGAAGTTGCGCTACCCCCACTGCTCAAGATTTTTCCATTCAAAATAAGCGCATTTGGCGCAAGTGCAATCTGTTTTGAAATCAATGTGCCATGAGGGACACCATCGGGTTTGGCATCCGTTACGGAAAGATCGGTGGCGTTGTATCCATTTTGTACTGTTATGAAACTCTGTTCCGCTATAATCCTCCCTTGTAGTGAGAAATCGGAATCAATTCCTGAATCCAACACAGCAACGCGAACAGGCTCAGTAGGACCAATGCTGTTAGGATTATAATTAGCAATTAACACAATTCCAGTTGACACGATAACCATGAGAATAATGACAACAGCGATGATCTTTGATCCATTCGATTTGGATTGTCTATAAGGAATTGCAGGCTCCCAGTAGTAACTCATGGTTTGCACCATTTAATAATAGACCGCGTGCGGCATTTTTAGCTTACGTCGTAGATACATGAACCTATCGACTTAGGTATAATTGAACGAAACTGAAAAGCTTCAAAAGGTAGATTCCACTCTTTAGGAACATTGGAAGGATGATGGGACCATTCGAGTTTCATTTATCTACTCAAACAGCATTTCATCTACACCCTCGAGAGGTATAGATTTTGTCAGTAGACGAAGCCATCACAGAAGACAGCACAGCTGTATTATATCACTCGCAGCCTCTTGAGGAGGTGCTCAAGCACATCGGCGTTGATGCATCCCGAGGGCTTTCAGTTGATGATGCAAAGAAACGTCTTGATGAGTATGGACCAAATACTATTCCTCGTTACAGAGGAGCATTTTGGCAGGTCTATATTGCGCCTATACTCAACTGGCTCATCACTATATACATCATTAGCTCGTTTGCATTGATTACGATAGCGTTCTTGTTCCCATCTGAACTGAATACCATAAGTGGCGCAACTGTATGGCTTGCTGTTGTTGCTGTAAATGCTTTTGTTGCCATGATTCAGCAATATCGTGCTCAGAAGAAACTTGAAGCTCTAGAGAAGCTCGCTGCAGGCGAGGCACGAGTTATCAGGGATGGAAAAGAGGCGTATATTTCACCAATGGATATTGTCTTTGGTGACATTGTGAAGCTGGAACCTGGTGACAAAATTCCAGCTGATGCACGAGTAGTAAATTCTTCTAATCTGATGACAAATGAGGCATCACTGACCGGTGAGAGTGTATCCGTATTAAAAAGCGAAGATGCGCACGTTGTAGAGGATTCTCCTCTTACTGATAGGTCGAACATGGTCTATTTGGGGACCTATGTTACGACCGGAATGGCAACCGTTGTTATAACAGCTACAGGCGGCCGTACAGAGATAGGCAAAATTCAAGGAACCCTTGAAGCCTTAAACACAGGTGATATTCCTCTACGGAGAAAGGTCAATCGCCTGGCAAAGTACCTGGGAATTGCAGCAATCATTCTCATGGCAATTTCAGTACTATGGCAAGTGTTCCTTTATCCAGTCCTGCGAGGAGATCTCTTTGACTTCAATATTCAATACCTCTCTGAACGGATTGGAGCTGGTATCACGCGTGCCATGACAATCATGCCAATTAACATCCCATTATTGACAACAATCGTACTCCTCACTGGGGTTCTAGCAATGGCTAAGCGAGGTGTTATCATAAGAGACCTCTCAGCCGTGGAGAGTCTTGGTCGAGTCAGTGTCATATGCAGTGATAAAACTGGAACCATGACGAAAAACCAGATGACGGTCAAGTATTGCTGGGACACACAGAATCTGTTCTCTGTCATGGGCGATGGCTATAATCCTAAGGGTGGCATCTGCCTTCTCAAGGGTGCCACGAGTTCCAACATTGGTGATATCGAGGAAGAGCCAATCAATGATGTGTTTGCATGGAAAGGTCTTTTCCGACTCATCAATTGTGGAGGACTAGCAAATGATGCAGAGATAATCACTGAAAATCTTCCCGATCAGGGAACAATATGGGTTCCTCTTGGAGATCCCACTGATGCTGCCTTACTTACACTATTCAGAAAGAGTGGTATAGATGAGGTTGCGGTCAAGGAACGATACAAGATCGTCGAGGAGTTCCCATTCGAATCTGAACTGAAGAGGATGTCTAAGATCTGTCAGGATGGTAAGAACTTCATCGCATTTGTGAAGGGTGCTACAGAAGTTCTCATACCACTGTGCGAGTATTCGGATGGAAAGGATACCCCAACAAAGATGACTCCCGGTCTTCTCCAACGTGTGACTGATTTAACTAATGATTTTGCAGCCAAGGGGTATAGGGTAATCTCTCTGGCATACAAACAGATGGATGCCATTCCGACCGGTAAGAATGCAAGAGCAAGGGCGGAGAGTGGTCTTACCTACCTTGGATTTGCATGCATAGTAGATCCTCCCCGAGAGGGTGTCAAGGAGGCTGTCCAAGCCTGTCACAGCGCTGGGATCAACGTTGTCATGATTACAGGTGATGCTGCTGCAACAGCTAAGACCATCGCAACAGATCTTGGAATCTTTCAACCGAATTCACTGGTTTCTGAAGGTTCCAGAATTCATGATATTAGTGACGAAGACTTTGCGAGAACGAATGTCTTTGCCCGAGTTAATCCGGATCATAAGCAGATTATTGTCGAGAGGTATCAAGACCAAGACAAAGTTGTCGCTATGACTGGAGATGGTGTAAATGACGCACTTGCCCTAGCTATGAGTGATGCTGGAATTGCGATGGGCATCACAGGCACTGATGTGGCAAAGGAGGCTGCAGACATCGTCATTACTGATGATAGCTTTGCATCAATCGTTTCTGGAGTTCATCAGGGACGAGGACTCTTCAACAAGATTCGGATGATGATATACTTCTATGTAGCTATCAACCTCTTTGAGAGTATTATCTTCTTTGGGGCGTTATTTATTCTACCTGACTACATAGAGATTCTCAGTCAATGGCAAAGCATTTACCTTGTTGTGACTACTCATTCATTTCCCGGCCTGGCATTAGTCTTTGATCGAACATCTCCAAGAGCAATGGAGGATAAGCCTAGGGATAGTGAAGAGATAATCACAAGGAATCTTGCCAAGATAATGGGCTTCAATGTGATTCTGATGGTGATTGGAGCTAGCCTCGTTTACTATTTGACTTTCACCGGTTATCTAGGCATTGTCCAGGTCACCCCTGAGAACATCTCGGGTTTCTGGGAAGTCTTTCGACCCCCGCTCACTGATACTGCTAATACGTTCTATGATCCTACAGGTCCCATCTGGGTACTTCTTAAGTCAACGACTATGCTTCTCTCAGTCATTCTGATTGTCGAGAGTGTAATGGTCTTGCTCATTCGACGGATCAATCTTCCACTACACAAGAGTCTTCGCGAGCCTGGGACTTGGATTTTTGTGATTTTCCTAGGTCTCATCTACCTAGCTCACTTTCTACTCATGTATGTTCCTCTGGTAAATGAGATTCTCTCATCATTTGGGCTCAATTTCTACATCATACCCCTTACTCTCTATGACTGGATAATATGTGTACTAATGGCATTGCCTGCCATTCTTGGTGTGGAGCTGTACAAACAGCATTTCAGAAACAAGGACATCGACCTGTAGTTCCGACTATAATGTATATACAATATGTGTCTCGCATAGGAACTACATAAATAACCAATATGCGCAAGCATTGTATGAGGATGGCCCTTGACAAGAATGACAACTCATAAGATACGACTGTTAAAGGAGAAAGGTAAGAGGCTTGTTATGCTCACTGCCTATGATGCGCCAACCGCGTCAATCCTCAGCGAATGCGGTGTTGACATGATACTCGTGGGTGATTCTGTAGGCAACTCCCTACTTGGATATGAGAGTACGATTCCGGTTACCTTGGATGATGTCATTCACCATTGCGCCGCAGTATCTAGAGCACATCCCGACTCCTTAATCATTGGCGACATGCCATTTATGTCCTACAAGGTCAGCGAGCAGCAGGCTCTGCAAAACTGTGCCCGTATGCTTCAGCAGGGCGGAGCCGAGGCCGTGAAGATCGAGGGTGCTGGACGAGTCACTGATATCGTTCGTTCAGTAGTGGATGCCGGAATTCCTGTAATGGGACATATTGGTCTCACTCCACAATCAATCTTTCAAGTCGGCGGATATCGTGTTCAAGGTCGGACTGCCGAGCTTGCAGGAACCCTCGTGGAGCAAGCAAAGAGTTTGGAGGATGCAGGTGCTTTCTCTCTTGTCATTGAGTTGGTTCCATCTGAAACCGCAAAAATGATCACTGAGGCAATCAAGATTCCGACAATCGGTATAGGAGCTGGACCCTATTGTGATGGACAGGTCCTTGTTCTCTGGGATATGCTTGGTCTATTCGAGGATTTCAAACCGAAGTTTGTAAAGAGATATGCCAGTATCCGAGAAGTGATTAAAAATGCGGTTAAAGAATACTCGGACGAGGTAAGAAAAGGAACATTCCCTGATGCCGACCATAGCTTTGAGATGGCAGAAGAAGAAACAGGTAGACTCTATGGAAGAAATAAGCCCTCTCCCTAGAGGGCTCATTCGTGGATAATCTATGCTTTCTCTTCGACGATTTCATTAATTGCTTCAATCAGTTTGTCAGGATCTATGCCGTGAGCAAGAGCGCCTTGCTCAATTGTTTCGAATCTTGCTGCGGCACAACCATAGCAATGAAGACCAGCCTCCATAAAGGCTCCAGCGGTCTCTGGCCATTTCATAACGACTTCAGCAATACTCATGTTCTTGTTTACTGCATGTGACATTGTAATTCACCATTAACTATTATTAAAAATAACTATGGTTAACAATTATGACTGCGAAAAATGTGCTAATATACTTTGTCTTTGGTGTCTAATAATCCTAGAAAGGTCTGGATTGCCATTTCTAAACTCCTCATGTATAGGACAGAACTGCATGCTATTCCCCTTGAAAAAAGGCTATTACTCCGTTTTCTGAATCTATCATTGATAGACATGATGCAATTTGAAGATCTCTCAAAAATGCTAATTGATTTAGAAGTGGATGATATCGCTGATCTTGTTCAAGAAAAGCTCGAAGAAGGAGCAGAACCGCAGGAAATTCTCGGAGCCCTGACAAGAGGAATGAACGAAGTTGGGAGGTTGTATGAAGAGAACGAATACTTCCTTCCCGAGCTTGTTCTAGCTGGTGAAACCATGAAGGCGGCCTTCAAGGTGCTCAAGCCGCATCTGAAGACCGGTGATGCAGATGAGTCAAGTGTAATAATCACTGCCACCGTACAGGGTGATAATCATGATATCGGTAAGAACATTCTCATCACAATGCTCCTCTCAGGTGGGTTTGAGGTCATTGATTTAGGAACCGACTGCTCCGCTGATAAGATTGTCCAATCCGTGAGAGAGCATAAGGCTAGAATCGTGGCACTAAGTGCCTTACTTACGACGACAATGAGAGAGATCTCTAATGTCAATAAATCTCTGCAAGAGGCAGGTCTTCGTGACAGTATAAAACTGATCGTTGGAGGCGCTCCTCTTAGTGAAAACCTTGCTAGGGAACTTGGTGCTGATGCCTATGGAGCTGACGCTGTTGAAGGTGTAAGAAAAATCAAGGATCTTCTTGAGGAGTAGAACACTGACGCAATTCTTCTCTATGCTAGAATCTGTATAGATTACCGACACTGCCTGTCACGTATGCCCTCGGGAACGCGTTTGCCATCAAGTGCTGTGCGAATGCACCAGTGCAATGGCAAGGCACAATCATGGCTGGAGAAATGGCTAGGAGATCTTTGATTGTGCGTTCGACGCGGGATTTATTGCGTTTCCCTCCAAGGTGAAATCCACCGATTATTGCATGCACCTTATTTACACCAGTCAACCTAATTGCCTCATTGACTGAGTTGATCACTCCTGCGTGAGCACATCCAGTGACTATTATGAGACCTCTCTTTGTTCTGATAACCACGCAATTGTCATCAATTACTTTCGAATCGTCAATCCATTCTCCATCAACGAATGCTTGGTGGTTTGGAACCCCCTTTTCGTATTTTGTCTTTCGAGGTATCTCGCCTGTCCGAAGTATCGTGTCTCCTGCTATTAATACAGGTTGAATAGTGCTTCTGGGACTCCCACCTGCATCTATGATTTCATCAAGACTGCACACTGGTGGCAATGTCCGTACACGTTCGCCTTGTTCAGTTTTAATGACAAACCTACGCTTTACTAGCATGCGTGGGTGAAGATAGACAGGAACATCCTGTCTTCCAATCTTAGCTAGAATTGTTGTAAGTCCTCTAAAATGATCCCAATGTCCGTGACTCATAACAATGGCATCTATGGCACTGAGGTCCACGCCTAATGCCTTTACATTATGAAGAAGAATCTCTCCTGATGGTCCTGTATCGTAAAGGGCCTCGTAAGAATCGTTTTCGATATAGGTTCTGATTAAAGTAGCTAGCCCGTGACCTGCGAATGTGTTCCAAGGTGAAGTGTTTTCATCTGAGACCCACTTACCGACTGGAACGACATTATCGTGTAGCCTGCTACCTGAATTCTCGATGACATTATCCACTAACGTGATAATCTCAACTCTATCCACTCGACGTGGACATATGTTCATGTTGAACGCCGCCAGTCTGCTCAGACTAAAGTATCATATTGTCTAATCCCATTTCCTTCAAGATTTGGGGGTAGATGTTGTATAATGGTTTGATCTTGGATAAGAGCCCAAGTGCCTTTGACACGGAGCCCTCTAACTTGACCTGGCCTCTAGCCATTGCAACGGTTGTACTCAATTTGTTCTGCCAGAACTTATTGGTGGTCTCAGATTTTGACCAGACGCTTATTTCTGGCTCAACCTCACTATCAAAGGAAAGAGTTCCGATTTCTCCATTGGGTCCTGGGTCCCTAAAGTTGATGGTCATGTGTACTTCAGGATCCTCTATATCAAATCTGACCACTACCTGTGATTTCGTTAGCTTCTCCATTACTTCAGTTTCTTTTCTCGCTTCAATCCAAAATCTGTTGAAGATATCCATAAGTTGTTCTTTACTCTCAAAGGCTACCAAAGCACAATCCTCCGCTAGCCGTAATATGCAGAAAGGGAGATAGAAGTCTTTTGGCTGTTAGTTCTTTTCCTTCTATTAGTTAGCTAGAAGGTACTTATCAATCTCCCAGTATGTTATTTCCGAGCTCCCTGGATCTCCAGTTGATTGAACGTACTCATTCCATTCTTGCTTTCGTTTCTTTACGAGGAAATCAATAGCAGAGTCTCCCAATCTATTTCTCAACATTAGGCTACTATCCAAATACTGTGTCGCTTCTTGTAACGAACTTGGTAAGCATACGATTGCAGTCTTCGATTCGTAGAGATTCGTGTCGGATGGTTGGGGTGGTTCTATCCTTCGATGAATTCCATCAAGCCCTGCACTTAACATCGCAGCAATCACAAGATGAGGGGAGGATGATGCATCAGGACATCGAAGTTCAATCCTCGCTGCATCTTGGGAACCATTGAAATGAGGAACGCGGATCATCGTACTCCTATTTCGGTATCCCCATGCTATAGCTGTCGGAGCTTCAAAACCAGGGACGAGCCTCTTGTATGAGTTCACGGTTGGGGCTAGAACTGCTGCAAGCGTGATCGCATGTTCAAGAAGTCCTCCAATGTAATGGGATGCAAGAGTTGAGATCTCACCACTTCTTTCACATACGAAGAGGTTCTGTGCCCGTTCTGTACTCCAGATACTTTGGTGCAGATGCATTCCTGATCCATTCTGATTAACAAATGGTTTAGGCATGAATGTAGCGATCAGACCCCTTCTATATGCAATTTCAGATATGATAAGTCGTGCCATCATGATATTGTCTGCAGCGATTTCTGCAGGCAGATACCGAAGACCAATTTCCTGTTGCCCTTGTGCCACCTCGTGATGGTGTGAGGTGGTCGGGATTCCTATAACATTCAACGCTCTAACAATCTCTCGTCTTAATTCGAGCGAAGAATCGAGTGGCACTGATGAGAAATACCCTCCATGATCACAGGGAATCATACTATCACTCTCATCTCTTTTGATGGTAAAGAACTCAAGCTCACTTCCAACCAAGAGCTTGAGTCCTTGTTCTGATGCTAATGTAACAATCTTTCTGAGTATGTTTCGAGGGTCTCTTGGGTGAGGTGCGCCTGAAACTTCATGCACTCCGCACAATAGGAACGCTGCTGCAGGATCCCATTGTTGCAGGATTGGGGTGGCGCGGGTTGGGAGAATGAGAGCGTCACTTTCATTGATCGAAGCATATCCCGGAACTGAAGATCCATCAATTACAATCCCGGACTCTACAACCTCCTCCAATCTATCAAAACCGACTTCGATGCTTCTCGTACATCCCAGAAGGTCTGTGAATAGTAGTCTAAGAAATTCGGGATCTTCTTGTTCATTTGTCATCAATGGAAACCTCTGATGCATGAGTGTTGCAGATAATCTGAGAGAATCCATTGCCTCCTATGTAGACCCAAGGGGTGCAGAAACTTGAAGCGTTTCCTATTTTCTTAATTCTGAGACAGTGGTTTTCTCTCGTAGATATGATATCCAAATTGATTATATGATTTGCCTGCAAAAATACGTAAAGTATATCTATTTATTCGGTAATAGCCTATCAAATTCCGAATAATTTTCGGTAATAAGGTATCAATAAGCAAAAGCCCTTGGAAATGTCTATTGGTGAATTTGATAATGGATCAGATAGATCTTGAGATATTAGCCATCCTACAGAAGGATAGCAAACGTAGCATTGCTAAAATTGCCGAGGAAGTAGGGAAAGGTATATCGACTGTTCACGATAGAATCCGTGTCCTCCAAAACGCCAACATCATCAAAGGATACACGGTAGTACTATCTCCAGAACTACTCGGTCGTGAAACTCTAGCATTCATTCTCGTCACGATACGTTATCGTGTACCCGGTAGAAAGACAGTACTTTCGCAACGAGAATTCTGTCAAGAGATTGCTGGTCACCCTCTTGTTCAGAGCGTCCATGTATTGAGTGGTGAATATGATGTGCTACTAAAGGTTCGTACAAAGAACATTGATGAAATGAATCACTTTATTGTTGATTTCCTACGCGAGTTACCAGCTGTGGACAAAACACTGACAATGTTTGCAATGGACACATATCTTGATTCTCTTGAGCTTCGCAACCTGTCAAATACAAAATAGTCTCTTTACGATATTTGTCTTAATACTAACACTTCTAGTCAGATATTCCACTCCGCTTATATGCTCCATATTCATGATTAGTGTCGTGAATTCCTAATGGAGTTTCGAGGTTCCAATCGGCCTACTTTCAGCACTTCTGAAATTAAAGAGATTTGTCAAACACTCTACGGGCTAACCGGAACGCTAAGTGAACTTCCTAGTGAAAGGGATCAAAACTATCATCTCGTCACAGATACTGGGGAACAATATGTTCTGAAAATTGCGGCAACGACTGAAAAAGAAACAACTCTGATTTTTCAGAACAGTGTCCTGCAGCATCTCTCAAAAGGAAGCTGTAAGATACCATTGATAAAGAAATCAGCTAATGGGAGAGACATTGAAAGAGTAGTGTCCAGTTCAGGTATGCCTCATCATATCCGGTTATTTACATACCTTCCTGGAAAGATTCTTGCAGAGGTTAATCCTCATTCACCAAGTCTTCTCACTGATTTTGGTAAGTTTCTTGGTACCCTAACCAACGATCTTATCGGATTCGAACATGCTGGGGCTCACAGAGAGTTCTATTGGGACCTGAATCAGGCAAGTACTGTGATCCGTAAGTACTACACCTTGATTAATGATGAATCCAAGAAATCACTCGTAGAGTACTTTTTGAATCTCTATGAAAGAATTGTCCTTCCCAAACGTGATGACCTCAGGTCAAGCATTATACATAACGATGCCAATGACTACAATGTACTAGTTAATCATTCGCACATTGATGCAACAAGGTCGTTTGGTCTTCTGGACTTCGGTGATATGGTATTCTCTCAAACGATAAATGAACTAGCAATAGGCATAACATATGTAATCCTAGGTAAGCCGGATCCGATTATAGTGGCTCAACAGATGATTGCTGGATTTCATTCTGTTTTTTCTCTTACAGAATTAGAGCTGGAACTCCTTTTCCCCCTAATCTGTACTCGTCTAGCTATGAGTGTGTCTATTGCAGCCTATCAACAGAATCTTGAGCCAGAGAATGAGTATCTTAGCATTAGTCAGCAGCAAGCATGGAATGCGCTTCATCTTCTAAAAGAAATTCATCCTCGATATGCAGAATACTGCTTTCGGTCAGCAGCTAGTCTAGACCCCTGTCCTCGTGCTTCACCAGTCATTCAATGGTTAAAGATGAATGCCACAGAACTTGGTAGTCCTATTGATGCTCCGCTCGATGCAAATAATTGCACAGTGATTGATCTTAGTGTTGGTAGCCTTGATATACAATCTCCTTTGCATCTTTCAGACCATCATGCCTTTGGGGAGCTCGTATCAAAACGACTCAAGGTGGCAGGCGTTCAGACAGGAATTGGGAGATACAATGAACCTCGTCTGATTTACCAAGGAGAACAATACCTAACCTTGGGTGAGGAAAAGCGTACTATCCATCTAGCTACTGATATTTTTGTTGAGAGTGGAACTCCCATCTTCTCAATCTACGATGGTACGATACATAGCTTTCGGGATAATGCAAAGCCCTTGGATAATGGACCTACTATTGTCGTAGAGCACGAAACATCTACTGACACCCCTCCTTTCTATGTACTCTACAGTCATCTCGCAAGAGAATCGCTCAATGGACTCTCTGTTGGTCAGAGTGTGAGAAAGGGTGAGCAAATTGCTACTGTTGGTGACTATCCAGATAATGGCGGATGGCCCCCACATCTTCATTTCCAATTGATTGTGGATATGTTGGATAGAGAGGGTGATTTCTTTGGAGTTGCTCCGCCAAGCAAGAGGGCTGTCTGGTTGAGCATCTGTCCCGATTCTAATCTTATTCTTCAAATTCCTGAATCTCTCTTTCCATTTCCCGGTCTCTCACAAGAAGAGATATTGACCCTTCGCCAGAGGCATATTGGGAGGTCTCTTAGTATTTCCTACAAGAAACCCCTGACAATCGTTCGAGGCTATATGCAGTACCTCTATGATGAAGATGGCAGGGAGTATCTCGATGTTCGCAACAATGTTCCTCAGGTGGGTCATAGCAATCCGGTGATAGTTGAAGCATTGGCAAAACAAGCATTCGTTTTGAATACAAACACAAGATATCTCCATGAAGCACTTGTGAAGTACGCAGAACGCCTTTGTTCAACACTTCCGGATCCACTTAATGTCTGCTTCTTTGTGAATAGCGGTAGCGAGGCAAACGAGTTAGCCCTACGCCTTGCAAGAACACACACTGGACAGAGAGACATCATTACCATTGATGGTGCCTATCATGGAAACACATCTGGACTAGTTGATATCAGCTCATACAAACATGATGGTCTAGGTGGCGAGGGAGCTCCTTCCCATGTTCATGTTGTCAGGATGCCCGATGTCTTTCGAGGTCAATACAGCGGTATTGGGGCAGGGCAAAAATACGCTCAAATTGTATCGGAAGCAGTAGAGAATGTTGTCAGAGAAGGGAGGGGGATCGCTGCTTTCATCAGTGAGCCTTTGATGGGTTGCGGTGGACAGATAGTTTTTCCAGAGGGTTATCTAGAAGAGTCATACAAGCATGTTCGGAAAGCTGGAGGCGTCTGTATTGCAGATGAGGTACAGACCGGCTTTGGCAGGGTAGGTACTCATTTCTGGGGTTTTGAAACACAGGGGGTCGTTCCTGATATTGTCACCATGGGAAAACCGATTGGAAATGGGCATCCTATAGGTGCTGTGGTGACAACACCGGAGATTGCTCAATCATTCGACACTGGTATGGAATTCTTTAGTACGACCGGTGGAAATACCGTTTCATGTGTCGTCGGTATGGCTGTGCTTGATGTCATTGAGAACCTGAAATTACAGGAGAATGCACTAGTTGTTGGTAGCTACTTATTGAAACGACTCAATGCGCTCAAAGAGAATCATCCAATAATCGGCGATGTCCGGGGTATTGGACTGTTCATCGGGGTTGAACTGGTCAGAGATACTTTAATCCTTGAACCAGCAGTTGAGGAATCTAGGTATATAGTTGAGCGTATGAAAGATCTCGGCGTTCTCATTAGTCTTGACGGTCCTCTGAACAATGTACTCAAGATCAAGCCCCCCTTAATCTTCTCCATCAAGGATGCTGACCGATTGATTGATGTAATTGATGCCGTGCTACAGGAAGATCCAGTAACTGGTCTATAATGGTGGCATCGTCTTCACAAAGAACTCAAGCCATGTCTACTGAATGCGTTTCTGGTTAGCAAAATCCTGAATGCACTATACTCATATGGTTTGTCTACCTAAAAGAGAATTAATTATGAAACCAGACTATTCGAATAGTATTGTCAACCTCATGAGTTCGATTGTTTCCATTGGTGGTGTTACAAGTCCGTACTCTCCGCTGGATGCGCAATCACTTTCAGGACTTAGTGATGCAGACAATATTGTCTTACTTGTTCTTGATGGTCTGGGTTATAACTATCTAAAGAGCCACAAATCGGAATTGTATATTGCCCAACACTTGGAAAAACCGATTACAACAGTATTTCCTCCCTCTACTGGTTCTGCAATGACCTCAATATACACTGGGCTTGCTCCTCAACAGCACGCTTCAACGGGTTGGTGGGTCTATCTCAAGGAATTTGGATTAGTTTCACGAATTCTACCTTACAGCAACGCTATTGACTACAATGTTCTAGGTGAGAGTATTTCCCACGTCATTGATGTCACCCCACTCCCTTCTCTCATGACTCGGGAGTATTATGCTGTGTTGAGTGAGCGCATTATTGATTCAGAGTTCACAAGAAACATTGTGAGAAATGCACACAGAGTTGGATTTGATAATGAGCTTAACGGATTATTCAATAGTGTCAAAGACTCTCTGAATCATTCTGGTGAAAAGAAGTACATTCAGGCATACTGGCCATTTCTTGACGAAGTGAGTCATATGCTTGGTCCATCAAGTAAGGAGGCAAGGGACCATCTCCTGTTCATTGATGCTGAAATCAAAGGTTTTGTGGAATCAATCGATGGATCTAATACAACATTGATTATCGTCAGCGACCATGGCCTAATTGATGTTCCAAAAGCAAACACAATCTTGACACGAGACCATCCCGACCTCACAGACTCTCTAGTCCTTCCTCTCTGCGGTGATACAAGAAGTGTATTCTGCTATGTCCGGCCATGGCAGACCGAGCGATTTGAAGCCTACGTTGAGAAGGCCTTTGGAGACATATGTGAGATACATCGGAGTAAAGGTCTCATCGAACAAGACTGGTTTGGTCTCTTTGAGGCTAATCCAAAACTCCTGAGTCGTATTGGAGATTACACACTCATCTTTAAAGAGCATCATGCTATTCTCAACTCTTATCCAGGTCGGGAAGCAATCGAAATGTTAGGACATCATGGAGGAGTTTCCGCTGATGAGATGCTTGTTCCTCTCATCGTGATTGACTGTTGAGTAAACACATATACATCAGTGTAGGAGAATTGATTATACTGAGGTTCAAAGGAATGGTGTCGATAGACCAAGTCTTGAAAGCAAGGGAGCGAATTGCTCAATTAACTCGAGTCACTCCCTTAAGATACTCCAAATCCCTCAGCCAACTCACGGAGGCTTCAGTCTTCCTCAAACTTGAGAACGAGCAAGTTTCAGGCTCTTTCAAGGTTCGGGGTGCCTTAAACAGACTAATGACACTAACAAGAGAACAAATTGCGAGAGGAGTTATCACAGCATCAACAGGAAATCACGGGCTTGGCGTTGCCTTTGCAGCAGGGCAACTAGGAATCAAAGCGCAAGTCGTGTTTCCAACCGAAGCGTCCTTGGATAAGTACCAAAAGATGACTAATGCTGGAGTTGAAGTTATTCAAGAGGTGGATTATACCGAGATTGAGTCTCATGCTCGGGAGCTTGCAAGAAACCAGGACTTGACTTATGTCAGTCCCTATAACGATCCTGAGATTATTGCAGGCGCGGGGACAGTAGGTCTTGAGATTCTTGAACAAGCTGACAGTATTGATGCAGTCATTGTGCCAATAGGGGGTGGTGGACTAATCTCGGGGATTGCTACAGCGATAAAAGCAAAGCGCCCGGAAACTCAAATCATTGGAGTTCAGTCAGAAGTTTCCCCAGAGGTCTACGAGTCGTGGAAAGCGGGCCACTGGGTCGAGGCTGAAGAGGCTGACTCGCTAGCGCAAGGTCTTATGGGCGGTGTCGAGTCTGACTCCGTTACTCTGGATATAATTCAGAAGCTTATTGATAGTATTGTCCTTGTACGAGAATCCTCTATTCTTGAGGCTATTCGTTTTCTCTATGAGAAAGAGTCTCTCACAATCGAAGGCGCAGGAGCAGCATCGGTTGCAGCCCTTATTGAGATGGGACGAACAATGACAGGAAAAAGCGTGGTTGCTGTTGTTAGCGGTGGAAACATCAGTGAGGAAAATGTAAGGGCTCTGATATACAAAGAGGACTGATAACGTCAAGTGATTATTCGTCAAGAGTAGGATCATCTAAGTATTCTACAATTTCATGCTCCAGTGAGGCTTCTTTCAGATCCTCTAGAATTGCCTCATCCAGTGGTCTATTTGACATTGTCAGCTCTAAACGACCGTACCATCCACAATCTTTGCAGAAATACATCGGTTGAAAGCTGCCGATATATCCTAGGTCATGAAATGATGTCAGTTCTTGGATTCTTGGGCTCTTGCACTCTGGACAAATTATGATGTCCGCAAAGATTCCCTTCTTCTTCAATTCATCAAGAGCCATACGTGTAGCTCTTAGTTTTTGAAGCTCCTTGAGTCGTTTTTCAGTAAGCTGTTCTTGGGATTGTTCTGACATAGTGAATGCCTACACTTTCGTTGTATACTGGCTTTATCTATCTAATGTTATCTCTTCTGGTGTACTATTGCGCTCGATATGTCAAGCAAGTGTTTAGTTCTAGAGAGGAAATACTGATCTATAATTCACTACCTTCTGGAGTTCTTTATGGAATAATGTCCACTAGGTAGGCACTCTTCTCGCATAATATAATGCTTTGAAAGAGAATATATAAAGGGCTCAAAACCGTCGCCTATTGCACTCTCAAGCCTTCTAGAGGCATTTTATCCGGAGAAGATGTAAACGGATTCTTTCAAAGAGTGGCTAATATCTAGTTTTTTCCCCTCCTTTCTTGCAGTAAATGCGTTGAGGCGCGTTTGCTGCTATGCAGATTAAAACTGCATGAATTATGAAGGAAGGAGTGAACAGATTGAAGAAGTACATCCTCTTGATTGGGATCTTTGCACTGATTCTCATGTTGCCTCCTGCACAAACAACGCTAACTGATATGGCGGCAGATTCCGCTGTAAACTTGGTGAATGCCAGTGCAGTAATAGGCGAAGAGATTGTCGCAATAGATCTCAAACCAGAAACATTGAGTTCGAACAGCAAAGGTGACTGGGTGACCTGCTACATAACCCCGTCTGAAGGTTATACAGCTCACGATGTCGACTTTTCGAGTGTCACACTGGGGGAGTTGTCTGCTTTGCCTGATTTTTCTGGCATTGTTGATAGAGATTGTGACGGAATTCTCGAGGCCATGGTTAAGTTCGATCGCAGTGCAGTAATTGCTATGTTAACCGGACTCTCTGGTCAAGTCGAACTAACGATAACAGGTATGTTCTCTGATGGTGTTCCTTTCTCTGGCACAGATACAATCTGTGCAATGTTCCATTGAACATCGACTAAGATAGAGATGTGATAGATATGCGGAAGATATCATTCTGTATTTTGAGTCTGGTTTTACTATGTGGAATGCTTGTCGCTGCGGTTCCGTTGGGAGTCACAGTACATCAGGAAAGAACTGTAATTGAATCTCTCGAGGATGTGGAATCCACTAGTTTGGAGAGTCTGTCAGCAGACTTCAAATCACAAAATGGCGTGGTTGAGCACTTTGCGGTCATTGTTGGCATCAGTGATTACAAATCAATCAATGACCTAAGATATTGCGATGATGATGCAAACGACTGGTATGATTACTTGTTTGAAATGGGCTATGAACACCTTGTGGTCCTAGGAGATAACTCGAGTTACTATCATCAGTACGATGGAGTAGCAACCGAATTTAATACGAAAATAGCTCTTCTCGATATGGTCAATAATGCTGGTCCCAAAGATACAATCGCATTCATTTCTTCAGGTCATGGATCTGGAGATAGTAGAGGTGCAAGCCTGTTATGTATGTGGGATATCACTGCTGGTGAAGATGGCGAAGATGGATATTTCTGGGACTACGAACTTGCTGCTATTTTGGAGCTTGCTCTAGCTGATAACATATTCGTCTTTCTTGATCACTGCTTTGCTGGCGGTTTTGGTGAGGAGTTAATGGCGATGTCCAATTCTGAAGATGTCTACTTTGCTTCAACATGTGACATCATGGGCATGGGTTGGGATGCGGGTGAGTATAGTAATGGTCTATGGACTTACTTCTTCTTGGAGTATACTCTCATCCAGATTTTTGATTCTGACCCACAAACAGAGATGGAAATTGCTTTTGATATTGCAGCTGACGCCTACCCATATCCTCGAGGGGCCCATCACCCACAAGAGTACGATGGTGACCCGTTGAGTTCCTTCCTCCTATGGTGAGAGAAATCTCACCATTCCCTTTTTTTAATACTGTTTCCTTACCTATTTCATGAATTGTGTTGGATATTCCGACTTGTTCTATCAGAAGTCACCATGTTATCTGATATACCGCCATATTATTTGTTCCACAGACCACATTATCATCGAGATGAGCTCGATATAATTCTGTATAAGCGCCTCCCACAGCATGGATTGTAGCTCCTAGATAAATGAACCATTCTACATAATACATGATATAGGTACAATTCATGTCTCTAAGAAAGCCCACCTGTTCAATAAGAGTGGTAAAGTTATGCAAGAGTGGCGGTGTAACTAGTCCATATTGATCTAGGACCACACCTCGTGCAAAAAAGCCAATCGCGCCTACATCATAAGTGGCAATAACAGCATCATCCGGCACATTATCACGAATCCACATTGAGAGGTGAACCTGCATCTCCTCAATGTTCTTTGTTTGATTAGCGTGAATATTAGTATACCAATCATTACTCATTATCGATGGTACAAATAACAGCAGTGTAACGAAAATGATCATCAAAGTTCGGAATTCTAGCTCTTTGGGTTTCTTTAGATAATCAATTCTGATTAATCTCTCCATAAATAGTACGATTCCACAGGTGAACGCTATACTCAGGACATCGAAGAGAGGAACAAGATATCTAGCCGCAAAGAGGAGAGACATACCCGGCATTGTCAATCTATAGAGTGCAAATAGATATGTGGAGAGAATCAGCTCATATGGTCTTCGTTTAAATCCAAGAAGGGCGAGACCGCCAATGAATCCCAAAATCAGGTATGGTTCGAAAGGGAACCATACTTGAAACCAGAAGAAATCCCAGATGTCTATCGCATCCTGTGTCACTCCCCACCGCATTTTCGAATAGTACGAGTCAGGTAGTGGAAGTCCAGTTGTATTGTAGCAATGCAGCACCCAAGGAAGAACTACTACTGCAGCAAGGACAAACATTACAGCGACTGTCAGAACTCGTTCTTTCTTGAGTTTTTCACGATAGAGCACGATAACCGCTCTAATTGGAAGGCATACAGCAGCTAGCAACACAAACTCTGGACGGCATAGATATGCAAATCCTGCAACCACTCCTAAGACTAGGTCATACTTCCTCTCTGGGCGTGGAAGTATAAGCAATGCAAGAAGGAGGAAAAACATACCCAAAGGGGTCTCCATACCTGAGAGCATAAGTCCTGCATTCCGTGGAACTAATACGAAGACGATTTGACCTAGAATCACATACTGCCATCTTGCAATGTGTTGACGTATTATTTCTCCGACAAGGAATACATCAATGATATAGAAGATTGCTGCAATTACAAGTACAGAGGTCACGACAGTATCATGGCCATAACCAAAGATGAAAATTGGCGACAGGATGACGGACCAGAGAGGTCCTGAGGAACCTGTACTTGGAATACCCCAGGCATATTCCCAAGGTCTTCCTTCAAAGATAGTCCGCGCATATTGAACATGTATCCACGAATCATCAAAAGAAAACCCGTAGACTCCCCAAACAACCATGGTATATTGAACATAGAGGATTGATGCAAGTGTGATGATAAGACCTGTAAGGAGTGTGAATTTCCAAGATGTTCTTTCAATCTTTATGATTTTCTTAAAATACACTAGTCTCGACGAAAAACGCGATTCCGGAGTCTGTGTGTTTTGATCTGGAATCTCCTCCATTACGAACGCTCCAATTTCAGAGTATCTTCAACTCAGTTGAAATAGAAGCACGATATTAATCTTCACCCAATTTTCACAATCATTCAAACTCTGATTTTTGCTGGATTACACATAGGTAATTGACCATCTTCGATTATGTTGGGACGAAGACATATTGTACACTGGATGTTGCACCTTGAAGACAATCGCTTCCCATCTTCCTCGATCAATCCCTTGCAGCTCAAATAGAGCAACTCCTTGTGAATCTGTCAATCTTGAGAGTGAAAACTTAGAACCATCTGGAGCATTGACAACGAGACCGACTTCACTTCTACATATTGGCTCTCCACACAGGTTCAGGATTGATACCGCAAACTTCAGATTTTGCTTGTTTTTCGAGTAAGATGCGACAGCATCAACTGATTCAATGCACATCTCTGTCTTGTTTCTCTCATGAAAGCAATCATTTTTCAAGTATGATTCTCCATGCATATCACTAAACCACAATGATATTTGAGTAAAATAAGTATATATGCTTTGTTTACAAATATACCAATGTATCTACGTTAAATATATCTGAGTCGATGTTTACCGAACTACCAAGCGTGGTTGATATGAGACCTCCCAATCGAATCATCCCATCAATCATCATCATTGCTATGATGCTTTCGTTTGTAACTGGAAATGTACAGGCTACGAGTACGATTAATACTACCCCTTCAATGGTCGTTTCTATCCAATCTGCAGATTATCTTGATTTGGATGGTGACAACAGTGAAGATGATATCATGACCGAGTTCATGGTTGAGGTGCCAGATGGCTCTTGGCAGACTGGATGGACGATTCTTTACCTGCTGCTTGAACTGCCATCAGGTCTTTCATTTAGATGCAATATTCTTGTAATTGGCTCCTATTCAACACTGATTCTCATACTTGGATGGTATAACACCGCAATCGAAGCTGGATTGTATACATTCAGCGTTGCTGCATACATGCTGGGGAACAACGTCCCATTGCCCGGTTTTGATAATGTAATGTTCGATCCACCTACACCTGGAGATCCTGGTTCACCTGTTATCGAGATACTTGGAATTGCTGCTTCCTAATAATACTAAAAGCGATATGGACAAAATTGAGGAGAAGCCGATGAGTAGCTTACCTGGGGCATACCTCTCTCTGTTAATGGCAATACAGGAGAATCCGCTCTCTACAATATTAGACCTTCAAAAGAGGGTCGAAGGGTCAAAGCCCACGATCATTAAGAGGCTTAATTATCTCCGTGAGAATCGCTACTTTATCGTTAAGGCTCTATTAAATTATCACAACTTGGGATTTGAGGCAATAGACATACTCTTGAACACGAGGAATCTCAAAGATGTTAAGAAACTAGAGGCAATTGCTACAAATCATCCATATACAGCCTACCGAAGTAGATGCTTTGGTTCACATAATGGTCTCTATTTGCAATTCCGTACTCCCATCGGTACGAGAGCCAAGATTGAGGAGCTTGTACTCACTTTGAAAGAGAATGGAGTCGTCAGTGATGCAACGTTCTTTTACATCGGCGATGAACCAACAATAAACTCATCAATGAATCTGGATGCCTGGGACCTTAAGAGTATGAGCTGGTCCTTCGATTGGGAAAATTGGTTTGAAACGAATTATACCTTGGTTGCGCCTAAAATCCCCAAGAGTAAGTCCGGATCTACGCTTGAGTGGCTTACTAAGAATGATCTGTATATACTTCAGCATCTCATGCTTGATGCAAAGAGAAGTAATGCTGAGATGATCCGTGCAATCAGAGAAACGGGATTCGTCATTACACCTCAGACCTTTGGTCGACGGCTTCGTATGTTGAATGAGTCTTGTGTGGATGAGTATCGTGTCAGTTTCAATCCAAAGGCATTTGATATCATCTCGAACATCCTAATACGTGGTCATGGAAAGAAAAGCTATCTTCGGAAACTGTATTCTAGGATGAGCGAAAGTCCGATACCCTTCGAGTCTACCTTGAGAGTATCAGACTCCGAGTTGTACTGGTTTGTTAGATTGCCCCCAACTCATCTCTCCTCGTTGTTAACCAACTTGCATGCGAATCTGGAGAATATAACAGTTACATTAATTGATTATCCACAATCCTTTGTCTATACAATCTGGCCTGAAATTCTCGATGAAAATACTCACTCATGGAGACAAGACCATGAGTTTATGATAGACCGCGTCTTGAAATAAGCACTGTACTTCACTTGAGGCCATATCCATTTCGTACCAAGAAATATCGCTGAAAGTGTGCAAGATCATGAGGTTCTGAGAGAAGCTTTAATTCGAGCTAGAAACTGGCTATCAGTTGGAACATTGCCTACGAATGACAGACGATTGTTTATACTTATCAAAGGAGCTGATGCTCCAATAAACCTAGAAAAACCTGATTCATCAAGAGCTGATGTAGTTCCACTTCCTCGAAGAGCCGCATTCAACCACATCATAGCATCATGTATAGCATCTGGAGAATTGTAATTTGCCCACCGAATACAAATCTGTTCACCATACCTCATCTGAGCCTGTTCAACGAGTAGACTGATTTTTTCCATGGGATTATTGGTATCAAGAGTAACAATTACACTCTCTGGACTAATATCAGTTGAGACCAAGTTTGGAGAAAAGTCATCTCCACAAGAATCAACATTCTCACCTATTGGATCTAACTCTTGGATGCCCACTCCAGGCATGGGTGGGAAGATGGTGATTATGACCTTCTCCTCGCACTCTTCCTCTTTAGGGTTCATGGTGTAACTAATTGGATGTTTTGCTATATCTGTTTGGTTCTACACTTCAAGATAGAAGATGAATCAGCAGTATGAAGGTCTTAGGAGTATTATCACTTGCTATCCTGTTTCCTTAGCAACTTGTCTGAGAATCTCAACAATGCTCAGATGGCCTCCGCGTAAAGCATAGGAGAGAGCTGTCATCCCATCGTCACCTTCTGTCCCCTCAATCATAATGAATGGATCAGCATCCAATAAAATTTCCACGATTTCCTTATGCCCTTTTCCCGAGGCGAACATGAGTGCAGTGCCTGAAACAACTGTTCTTGTATTCACATCTGCTCCTCTCTCGAGTAGTATCTTCACTATCTCTCTATGACCTTCAAGACTGGCATGCATAACTGGAGCCCACCCTGCCGTGTTTTGCTGCTTACGTTTGCTCCATTATCAAGTAATGCAATAATCACCTCAGTGTGTCCTCTCAAAGCTGCCCAGTGAATAGGCATCATACCTCTGCCATCAACTACATTGACATCAGCTCCACTATGACAAGCTTGTAGGGTCTCATCCAAATCTCCATTTTCTGCTGCTTCAAGGAGTAGTTCACTCGCTCCTGTGGCAGCACTCGTATCAGGTCTTACTTGGGCCACTCGATAGTCTTCCAACATCTAGACAATCTCATGTCTGCCATAGACTGACATCGACTCTACGTGGATGATATCGTTTAAAACTCTCTCGGGAATCTTCTCAAGCTTTGTTAATAGAAACTTTACAACATGGGTTTGTCCGTCCCTTGCTGCCAGATGTAGGGGGGTCATATCCGTTCCATTCGTCAGAAGACAATCTGCATTCTTTTCGATAAGATATTCGACGATGTTAAGGTGTCCTTTGCTTGATGCTATGTGAAGTGCAGAATCTCCCAAGATCTCATTTTGTGTATTGATTTCTGCTCCTGAATCTAGGGCTACTTTGACTGCTTCAAGATCCCCAGTTTCAGCTGAAGATGGGAGACTGCTACTGGCATTTGTCACAGCTACACCACCTTGGGGGAGTTCTATTCGGTAACCGCTCCGCTGTCAAAAACAATGTTTGTCTGTATTCCCCTGAATGGGATTGCCAAAAGACTGATGTAGAAGGTCAGTTGAATATAGATGATACGCTGGTCTGAGGTTGTCGAGAGTGAAGCCACTT
>JAEOUM010000213.1 GCA_016839275.1 Candidatus Thorarchaeota archaeon | reverse complement strand
GCCATGGTCGTTGATTCCCTGCAGTAGGAGCGCACATTCCAGCCTGCAGAATCTTTGTCACAGCTTCGTCTGGTATCTCTCTCAAGACGAATTTCCTAATACTTCTACGTGTGTTGATCGCTTCTAGAGTTTCCATGGGTTTTAGGTAAGGATAACCAGTATAAAGAAGGTGCTTACGACGCAAAGAGCAGTTTTAATCCGTTGAGTAAGTATGTGATTTTCTAGTTCATTTGAATACTTATTAGCGTGATATGTTTACATTTAGAACGTGCGAGGGGTCTTTTGTGACTTCAAATTTGAAAATGAAATGGGAGTGAACAAATGGGAATTTTTCGATCTAAAAAGCCTAAGAGTTCTGATAGTAAACCTTTGATAGAATCTTCAAAGGATAATGTGCCAGAAGAAGCTTGGAATCTCTTCGAAAGCGGTGCTAACGAAGAGAAGAATGGAAACAAGGAAGAGGCAAAGGCAAAGTATGAGCAAGCTGTTGAACTCTATCCAAAGTTTGAAGGAGCTTGGATCAATCTTGCTATGGTGCATCAAGATCTAGGCAATCCAATGATGCCAATTGTCACCATGAAACAGGCTCTTGAACATATGCCCACAAGCTCCGTACTTTGGGCATCTCTGGGCTCATTCTATTCGCGGATTCAATTGATGGACTCTGCAGCAGAAGAGGCATACAGGAAAGCTCTAGATCTTAATCCTAACAACATGATGGCAGCTATTAACTTGGGAAATCACCTGGCACAAAAGGGCAAGTTAGATGAGGCTGAAAAATTCCTTACCGCATCCCGGGAAATTCCCTCGGTTCAAGACCAATTCACAGAAAGCAAAGAGATGGCATGTAGAGTTTGGGCTCAACTGGCACTCATTCGCGCACAACTCGGAAAGAGAGATGGTGCAAATGCTGCAATGAAAAAGGCACTTGAGATAGACAAGACTAATCCCTTCGTCTTAAAGGCTGTTGCCCAAACTAATGCACTACTAGGCGATTTACAGGCGGCAAAAGAGCACATGCCCGATAATACAGAAGCATGGTATGGAATAGGACTTTCTCTTGACAAGCAACAGAATTATACTAAAGCAATAGAAGCATACAGACAGGCTATATCTCTCGATCCCAAACATATGCACGCTCGTGTCAATCTAGGCGCTGTTCTGGTTGATACTGGTGAGTATAGGCAAGCCGAGGAAATACTTCGCGTTGTGGTGGATGAAGATCAAGGCAATCATATCGCTTGGATGAACCTTGGTAAAGCACTGATTGCTCAGGAGAATGAAAAAGAGGGAGAATCTGCCTTACAGCAAGTCATCAAGCTAAAACCAGACTATACCAATGCATGGTATCAACTAGCTGGTCTCTATGACCGACAGAGGCGTATGCAGGATGCTGAGACTGCTTATCGGAAAACCGTAGAGTGCAGTCCTGACCATTATCGTGCATGGTCCGATCTAGGCGTGCTTCTAATTGAGATGGGCCGGAATGCTGATGCAGAAGCACCACTACGGAACGCCATTATATTTGGAGCTGATGATGTGAGGTCATGGCTGAATCTAGGAGTCTATCTCACTATGACAAAGCGATGCGATGAAGCTAAGAAGACTTTGGAACATGCACAGAAACTGGCCCCTCAGGATGGAAACGTGCAACAGTTTGCGATGTTATGGAATCAGGACTGTGGCGGTAGTTAGGACAAGAGATTAAGAATATAATCCATATCAGAGAGTTGATAGCCAAGCCAGATATCCTTTTCATCAGCATATCATATTGATATTCGACGCGAGGCATGACATGATGCAGGGAAAAAGCCGCACCATTGTTAAGATAGCTCTTCTCGTTCCCTTATCGATTATTGCTTCAGTGTTTTTCCTCGGACCGGGTGGGATTGTGTCATATAGCCCGGCAGCTCGGGCAAGTGTTCATTCACTACTAACTTATTGGATTTCTGTCCCCACAGCTATAGGCATATTCGCCTATATCAGGAGACCTCTGCGTGCCCATGTCATATTGACATCAGCGTTCATCTTCATGATGATTATTCATGCAGGTAGTGCCGCTAGAAACTTATTCATTCTTAGCGAGCCTTCTATCGAGTATACAGTTACGAATGCCATGTTGGATCTGTTCGAATTCACATTAATTGGTTTTCTATTCCTTGCATCTATTCTCTGCTATTCACGTCCTCAAGCAATTGAACAGCGTAAGCTTGCTTGGACTACAATTGTTGGCATTTCATTATTCCCGACCGCAATGTATGGCTTGGTGTGGTATGCGATTACATTTGTGTTGCCTTCAGGTTTATTGTCAATACTAGCATTGATTTTTGGAATGAGCACAACATTATTCATCCTCATTTCGTTATATCTTAGTCCGAGGATTAAACAGCAAGTTCTCCCCATTGATGTAGGATACTTTGCTAGCGCTTTGCTCATGATTATAGCTTCATCTATAGTACTTGTAGCAAGCCTGTCATCAATAACGCTGAATTGGGTACTCGCTGAGTCTCTCCAAATTGCGTCGTTCCTAATTCTTGGCTTGTCGTTGTGTATCCCCTTCTTGAAGAGTGTGGGATTCAGTCGTCGAGCGGCTTACGCCCTAGGAGTAGGGCTTATGCTAATGGCATACATCCCGTTTCTTTCCACTATTGTCATGGAGTCAATGGGTCCGAGCATTATAGAAAATACCCTGAATATTTTGGGCTTTTCTATTATTCATATTGGCGCTGCTTCTCTTGCAGGTATGATGGCCATTCTATTATATCTACATTCAAGGCGAAAAGTCAGTTGGAATTACTATCCCTTGATTCTTCTCTTTTGTCTCTGGTCAACCCTATCAGTAATGCAGGTATTCTTAGTAGAGAATCCTACATACAATGAGCCACTCATTTCGTTTATTGCTGGAAGCCTTCTTACATTGATTTTGTTGCTTGTTTCAATTCAATGGACGATGAAACAGCCAAAAGCAATACCGCCCTCTCTTCTGCTATTAAAACTCGCAATATTTTATGTTATTACAGTTATTGCTGTTCTTGTTGGGGAATTCGTTAACATATTTGTTGTAGATACTTACTCACAGCTCCAAAATAGTGCTATTGGACCAACAATTCTTTTAGTCACGAATCTGATAATCATTTTAGCTCTTTCATTCCTGATTTTTATTCTGGCAAACCAATCAAAAGGTCGCGTTTCTGTCGATCTATTCATTGTCTTTTTCCTAGCTATGTGGATTCTACCAAATATATTGAAGAGCTATTACGATTATTGGAGCACCGGATGGTGGGTATCAGAGTCTCTACTATTTGTGGGATTGCTCGCAGGTCCGCCGCTTCTTGCATGGTTGTATATTCAAGAAACTTACGAATCAGAGGAGTCACGTGTAAAAGCCGAACTAATGGCAGACCTGTTGATGCATGATATAACAAATTACAATCAAATGATTCTGACATCTCTTGAGTTGCTTAGTTCAAATGATATTGAAGGAAACCAACGAAAAAGGGTCGCACATGATGGCTCTCGAGTAATTTCTTTTGCTGAACAACTAATCAATAATGTGAGGTTATTGACTGAAACAGAGCGTCGAAAACACATTGAGCTTCAACCAACAAATCTTGTTTCGACAATTGTAAGTGCTCTTGATACGTTCACACAACAGGGTCTCTCTGAAAAAGTTACAATTGAATTCAAGCCAGATACCGATGAAGCACTTGTCTTGGCAAACGAGCTTCTATATCATGTTTTCTTGAATATTCTCTATAGTGCGTTAGAATACTCACTTGAGGAAAGAAGCATATCTGTTGATATAATGCCTATCATTCATGATGGAACTAACTGGTGGGAAGCAATCCTTCAGGTTCCTGGTCATTGGGTGAGACAAGGTGAACGATTCAGAATGTATAATTCAGAAACGGAGATCTATAGTAGCAATTCCTTGGGACTTATGGCTGCAAGAATATTAACAGAGTCACTAAGAGGTCAGTTCTCAATTCGTGATGTAAGTATCAGCAAACATGAAATTAGGACAGCATTTATCGTTCGTCTTATGGAAGTTGGAACGAATGACTGAACACATAATGGAGTGATTTGATTAAAGATGAGAATTCTCAAACATTCCTTAACAAGTGTGAGTGGCTTGCTCGTTATAATCCTCTATTGCACTTTTACTTTCACAGCTTGGGCCCTTTATCCCGATAACTTCGCTCCATGGTCTCATTATCTTAGTCGATTAGGCAACTTCAATTATGCCCCTCTTGGCGCCTACTTCTACAATTGGGGATGTATTCTAACCGGTATTGCACTAGTACCCTTTTTTATTAGCCGAAAAAGCTGGTACACTGAAAAGAGAGTCTTTAAGGGACTATTGATTGGAGGCCAAATGGTTGGAGTTTGTGCTGCAATCGCTCTGATATTAATAGGTGTCTTTTCTGAAGATCAAGGTAGTCCCCACATGACTGCATCTTCAATTTTCTTCATTCTAAATTTCATAGTATTGATACTCACCAACATCGCCCTTATGTTCCATAATAGATTCATCAAAGTGATAGGACTCTATGGTATCATTGTGACAATACTCAGCTTACCTCTCGAGGTTTTTCTTGGAGGGCCAATTATTGAATGGTATACTGTTTTTGGTTCGTTAATCTACGTTGGACTACTTTCCTATAATACAAACATATTGGAGGAAACTGATGAATTGAGAGATACTTCCAATCATCAGTAAGCATCAATATTTTCTTTACAATTAAATTTGGTCCGCTGTGCACAAGTTCTTAAGGACAAGTTATTTACAAAATTGTGCAGGTACTACCAAGCGAGGAGCGCTTTCTTACATAGGAATTGTCGAGGGTTTTTTCACGCATCGTACATCCCCAGAAGAACACGCCAGTTTTGAACTACTTGCATATCGCTTTAGCGAGAGATCCAAAATGAGTTACGAAGAAAGAGAGCCTATTGAGGCTACAGTGGCTGAGTTAAAGCCACGAATGAAGAATGTTACTATCACCTTCAAGGTAGTAGAAGCGGGCGAGGTCCGCGAAGTCACTTCCAGAAACGATGGAGAAACCCACAGGGTTGCTGATGTTACAGTAGCTGATTCGACGGGAAGCGTCCAAGTACCACTCTGGGACGATGCAATTGACAACGCTACACCTGGAACCACATACACACTCAAGAACGGTTACACTGGTCTTTTCAGGGGTAACCTACGACTTAATGTTGGCAAGTATGGTGAGCTCTCAGAAGCTGAGACCGCCATAGAGGAAGTCAACCTTGAGAACGACATGAGTGCTGAGGAGCACGAAGATGATCGCCCACGCAGAAGCTATGGTGGCGGTGGCCGAGGAGGCTACGGCGGAGATAGACGAGGCGGCGGTGGCGGCTATGGTGGCGGCGGTGGCTATGGTGGAGACCGACGAGGCGGCGGTGGCGGCTATGGTGGTCGTGACCGACGTGGTGGCGGCAGTGGCGGATACGGCGGAAGCCGAAGACGCTAATCCATTCTAGATAGAAATTAACACTATTTAACAAACCTATGCACGGGCAACCAATGAGATTGCCCGTAGCATCTTTTCTTTTCCCTTATACTATCATCAAAGTCTAATCACAATCGTTTATATTTCCAATAAGTGGTTATGGCTGGAATTGCAAGAATGATGAAGAAACTCACCATAACAAGACAGAAAGTATAGTCCATCGATCTCTGAGTCAGTGATGGAATCACATAGTTCATAACGAAGTAATCCGTTGGATGGTACTCCTCGTCCTGAATATCTCCGGTGAAAACGACAACGATATCGTGTTCTGAGATGACATAGATTTTTTGTTCATAATGCCCTGTAGCTTGATAGAAATTACTATCAGGGATTGTCCACCATAAATAGCCATAGCCAAACCATCCTGTGTCATAGTAATTCTTCGTTGAGTGCTCAACCCACTCTGAAGAGATAATCTGAGCATTATTCCAAGTACCGTTGTTGAGGAAGAGATACCCAAACCTTGCCATATCTCTGGGCGTTAAGTATAATCCTCCACTTACGCCATACTGACTATTGGCTGGGACCAGCCACCAATCAAAATGGTCAATGCCTATTGGTTCGAAGAGAAACTCTCTAGCGAAATCAGGAACTCGGTATCCTGTTGCCTTTTCCAGAATCCCTCCTAGGAGTTCCACACCCCCTGAGTTGTATGCCCAATCGAGACCCGGTTCCTGTTCCATTGGTCTATCAAGGACGTACTTCCACATGTCATCGCTCCGATACATTGCAAAAAGGTCATTCAATGGATCAGTGTAGGGAATATCAATTTCATGCCATTCATTACCCATGGTCATCGTTAAACAATGTTCAATCGTTAGACTTTGTTTCCAAGAATCCATATTCTCAATTGTGATATTCGGAAAGAAGTCAATTACTCTTTGGCTTACATTATCGATAAAACCCATATCAATCGCAATACCAATCAACGCAGAGATCACACTCTTAGTGCAGGATTGAATCGTGTGACGAATATAAGGAGTGTAGTAGCTTGTGTAATTCTCCATGACAATGTATCCGTTTCGTACCACTATCACTGAATGAATCGCCATGTCCAAGCTATCTATGTCCTCAAGGATATTATTGAGGATCGATGAGTCCATACCCTGTTCCTCCGGAGTCGAGAAAATCCACTCCTCCGTTGGCCAATAATCCCTAACTGATTCAGCAAGGTTCGCTCTGGATCCTATTACAGCTTGCGTCCTTGGTATTTGCACGCTCAGAATGATAAACAGAATAAAACCTAAAGATAGAGCAAAGGTTGTGTTTCTTTTTACTTTGAATTTCATACCCTAGTCCTCCATATTTTCAGCGTTCTTCAGGTATGTTGCGAGAAGATTATGCCACTCCTTGAGAGCTTCTTGATACGATGCGTTCTTGGACAAGAGGAAACGTTGCATAATTTCCAACACGCTGCTTCGGGTTGCTGGTGGAAGTTGTTGAAATGCCCTGTTTTCTGACCTGTTGACAACCATGCTTGCTTTGTTCTCTATCTGAATGAGTTTGTCAAGAATATCCCTTGCATGTTTCATATCTGAATCAGGAACTGAAACTCCAACAGTAGAGAGACCAATCAATGTCGATCTAATAGGATCTTGCGGTTTTGAGCCTGATTTTGGTGATTCCCTCATTAACTCGCTTATACCCAACCGATATTCTCGAGCAGTTGCACGATAGTATCTCTCTACTATACCTGTGGGAGTTTCTTGAGTTCGAACAAGATCGATAAGTTTAGCTTCTTTTAGTTTCTGAACATGATGCAGAACCGTCCCGGGTTTTTTCCCCATTGCATCGGACAGTTGCTTCACTGTCATAGGATTATGAACCAAGTAACCAAACATAATATCTGCTCTTGTACGGTCCAGAAGCAGCTTGATCCTTCGAATATCTGATATCACCTCAAATTCCTTGATTTGCTGTGCATCTGTCTCTGGAGTTATCTCAATCAGCCCCCGAGATATCAGGTGGTTGTCCTATCTCACCGTAATGGTACAAGTTTTCATCCTGTGCTGATAGAATCATGTAGATTCTCGTAAATACGATAGAGATTACAGGAAAAATGAAGAATATAGTAAGAAGAACGATACCAGCAATATACGTATCCATGTATTGAGTAGGAATTATGTGAATCCATTGCAATGGTTGATAATCTGTGGCTAGCAATAATGGTAAACCAATCAAGGCTACAAAGAATATCCACGCACCAAGAACTCTTCCTGGTGATTTACAACATAATCTCACAGAACGTCTAGCTGCTTTTTGAGCTGACAAACCATCTATAATTCCAGGAAATGTCAGTGATAGCATCCCGTTGGTCAATAAAATCCAGAAGACCCCTAATGGGAGTATTATCGCAAGATTCTCCTCACTTGGTAGATTCAACGGTGGCAAAAGGATACTTATGATTGCGATAAGAAACGGAGCTATTGAAATAATAAAATGAATCATTCCTCCTCCCACAAGAGAGAGAGCCTTCTTCCTGTACCAAGTAAATGCACCTTCTGCTGTAGTCCCTTCATTCTCGACAATTTCCCTCGCCATACCGTAGGCTGCTCCAAAGGCAATGAAAAACGGGCCAAGTATTGGTGTGAAGATAATGAGCAGCATTGAGAGGAGTAGTATCCCTGACAGAGCATCAACTTGAACTGCGAATGCTACAACTAGGTCAACGAATACTGGAATTCCTACAATGAATATCAACGGTATAAAAACAAAGAAGAGTATAATGATGACCAATCCAGCAGTCACAAGGACAATACCCAACATAGCCAGGATATAGCTCAAAAGATTCTTGATTGCAAATCTAAAACCGACCTCTAGGTCTTTCGGAACAGCATAGATTCCACTCTTTATTTCAAGTCCTCTTTCATCTTGAGGTGGATTATTACTCATAGAACTCATATCATCACCACATTGCAAACGAGACTCAATAGAAACATGAGAGAGACGGCATAGAGGAACCATTTCTCTGATAGTTTATTATCTGGATAATGAACATGCCATATTTTTCGACCTAGTGCTATTGATATGAACAAGGTCAAAATAATGAGGGCACTACTAATAATAATTCCAGTCATTAGCATTGATGGCAAGTAGCCTGATGTTGAACTGACTGTGTAGAGTCCGTATGTGATTGTGTCTCCAATGACAAGTCTGAGTGATTGACCAAGGAACGCAAACAGGGATTTTGTCATGATCAATACACCAGTGAAATAGAAGAAAAGAGAGGGGACAAGGGATTTCCTTATACTTTTCACTGCCAATGGAATGAAGAACATCATAGATGTCAAACTAGTTGTGATGAGCAAAATTGAGTATATTTCGCCAAGAAATCCTTGATTATCTGATATTCCTTGTGTGAAGATTATCCATTTCCAGGTCTCGTGAAATGTAGCCCCGGTAGGGGGAGGAAGGACAAAACTCTCATACCATGGTAATGCTCCTTTCCATCCACCAACAAACGGTCCATATATTGTAATGCTCTCCCAAGTTCTAACTAGGTCAGTTCCACTTTGAGTGACTGGTTGTAGCAGATCGTTAGCAACGAGATAGAACTGCGCCAGTACATTGCTAATAATGAATATCGCGACAAAGAGATAGATAAAACCAAGACGAATGAGTAACTGATTCTTGAGGTGAGATTTTTTTCCCTCGGGAGTCAGTTGAGCAATATTCTGATTTTCTAGAGGTGCTATCTCTGGAGCAAAAAAGAGATAGGATAGGTACTTCCTAAGTCCCTCAGGCTGACTCATCCTTAATGATGGTTCTAATACGATTACCATACAAGTAGTAATGATTGGCAATGCTATTGCTATGATAATTGCAAACTGAACTCCTAATTCAATCAATATCTTATACCCTCCGTTGGTCATTAAGAGCTG
>JAEOUM010000212.1 GCA_016839275.1 Candidatus Thorarchaeota archaeon | reverse complement strand
TATATAATCATTAAGCTCGGTATGCTGCTTTTGGGTAACATCGGCTTCAACCTTGCTCTTATCCGTGAACATAGCCAGGTATTTGCCCAGGAGCTCTTTGGCGCGGATACGGTCAGAGTAAGCGGTACAATATCAGAAGCAGGACAGGAGATGAGAAAAATAAATGGCGATTGGACTGATCTTTCCACAACAAAAGAACCGTATAGGGTTGAGGGAAAAAAGACTCTTGGTTTCGAAATCTCAGAGCAGATGGGGTGGTCTGTTCCTGATGCAATTATCTGCCCCACTGGAGGTGGGACTGCTATCATAGGGATCTGGAAAGCTTTTGAAGAAATGGAAATGCTTGGATTGATTGGTAGCGAACGTCCGAGGATATATGCTGCTCAGAGTGGTGGATGCGCTCCTGTTGTGAGGGCGATAGAGAAAGGAACTGATGATTTGGAACAGTGGACCAATGGGGAAACAATGGCACTAGGTCTTCGTGTTCCAAAACCATTTGCTGGAAGGCAGATTCTAAGTGTAATAAGAAGCTCACGAGGTGGAGCTGTAGCTGTTGCTGAGCATGATATTGAACCAACGAGAAAGATGGTTGGTCGTCTAGAAGGATTGGATATCTGTCCGGAGAGCGCAGTCGGAATTGCTGGCTTAAGTAATCTCATAGAGGCGGGTGCAATCGACTTCGATGAGGAAGTAATTCTCCTGAACACAGGAGCAGGATTCAGATACACAAACATAAAGTGAGTGTTGCGAAAAATCGTGAGTATTAATAGCACGTTTGGACCAGCTGTGAAAAGTATTGATGGGGTGCAATGGAGGAACCTGAAATAGACAACATGAACAGTGACCAAAGTCACTTGCATGGTGTTAAAGATTCACTTGTTGCTGGGAAAAAGGAATTTGCAGTAATTTTTGGATTGATTATTGTCTACTTCTACCTTAGATTTTTGGGGATAGAACCGATTCTTGTCCTCCTGCTTGGCTTTGTTGTTGGAATCTGGCTAGCATTCAGACCCTCTGAATGGGCCGTTGAAGGTCTTGAAAGTACTGCAGGGCATCTTGGCTACACGGCATATATGGCTGGAATGTTGTCGAGCCTTGCAAGCAACATGCCTGAAGCAGTTATCAGCGGAATTGCAGCATATTCCGGATGGATAAATGAAAGTCCTGACTTGTTGGATATCGCAGTGCTGTCAGTTCTGATTGCTGCAGGATTCAATATGTTACTTCTTGGTTTGACAATTGTGATCTCCACAAAGGGAGCACCTGACATGCAAGTACCTGAAGAAGCAATCAAGAAAGACTCTGTGCTAATTAGATGGACCATTGTCGCATTGATCTGCATGTTTGCCTTGGGAATTCTAGATCTCGTTGGACCAGCTCCGCCAATAGATCCAAAATTCCCAGCAATAGCGGCCTTTGTTCTCTTCTTGTCCTATATCATTTACACATGGGCACTAGCCACAGGAGATGTGACTGATAGTGAAAACAAGGCAAAGCCGTTTCACAGGAAGAGGAGTGCGCTCATTCTCACATTATTAGGATTTGTAGGGATATTTTTCGCAGGCGAAATTCTAACCAACTCTGTAGAAATATTTCTTCACAATTACAGCGGGACAATCATGGCTCTAGGAATTAACCATGTAACAATTGCCGCTCTAATTCTTGGGGCTGCGGGAGCATTACCAGAACATGGAATTGCCTTGATTGCAGCAGCGAAGGGTAAAGTTGGATTGGCAGTAGGAAACCTCATCGGAGGAGTTCTTCAGATTGTATTGCTTGTCATGGGGGGAATTGGTATGTTTGTTCTGATTCCCTTGGATAGGTATGTACTATTCCAAATCATTGTCATTGCAGGGAGTTTGTGGTTCTTGAAACGAGCTATTACTGATGACCATAAGCTGGATTTCTTCGAAGGTGCCATGATTATCCTTCTTCAAGTATATGTGTTCGTCCTTCTCATCGCGGGTACTCCGATATGATATATGGTAGAATAGCACGCAGGTCATTCTCAGTAATAACAACATTGGCAGCATCAGCAACATCTTCCTCTGTGGGATTAAAAGCAATTGAGAGTCCGACAACAGAAAAAACACTCATATCATTCCGTCCATCTCCAACGAAAGCAGTTTCAATAGCTGAAACACTAAAGTGGCTGAGAATTTTATGTATGAATTTTGCCTTTTCTGCCCATCCGATGACATTTTCAATGGTACCTGTAAGATACCCATTACTATGAATGAGTTTGTTGGTTAGGACAAAATCAATCCCAACCCTGCGAGCAATATCATCAGCCATAATGTCAAGTCCCCCAGAAAGGATAGCAGTTTTGATATTGTGTTCTCGTAGAATTTGGATTGTTTCTGCTGCTCCCTCTACTAGGTGTGTATTTTTGACTACTTCCATCACACGATCAAGAGGTTGACCTTTCCATAATGCTGCATCATAATCAGCCCACTGTTGGTAGTTAATCTCGCCAGAAAAGTACTGATCGAAATAGATACGACCTTCTTTTGTGGTTCCAAAAAGCTCGTGAAGCCTCCACCAAACACTACTATGTTGCGTAAGTGTTCCATCTACGTCGAAGACAACCAGTTTAATTGCCAATGTCATTTGCACCTGTAAAATAAATTGAATATAAAAAAAGATTAGCCCTCGGCCTCTCTTTCCCGTTCCTCACGAGCCTCTTTCTCTAAATCAGCCAGGAGATCATCAATGCGTTTTTCGCCTGCTTTTTCAGCTGCTGCTTCCTTAGGTTTCTTTCCGCCTTCCACTTCGAGAGGAGGAAGTACACCTTCTTTCTCAAGGAGGAGTTCAGCTTCCATAGCATCAAGTTCACGGTCGACTCTCTCCTCCATCTCGATAGTTGAGTCGGCTCCTGTGAGATCCTCGGATAATAATTCACCTGCAATTGATATGTGCTCAAAGGACTCCGAGAGTCTATCAAGTTGTGTTTGAATTTCTTCAGGCTTCAAGATAGACCGAGCTTCAGTTAATGCATCATTAGCAATACTGAATGCTCTAAGAACTTCTGACTGAGTCTTGGCCTCCTCAAGATTGAGAAGAGCTGTTTCCAGAGTCAAGTATTGTTGTTGGTAGCGGCCTTTACGATTCTCTAGATCGACCACAATGCTGAGATGTGATCTAGCCATGGAACGGTTGCCTTTCGACATAGCCTCCTTTGCAGATTGTTGTTCTTCAGCCATTCTTGTTTCTAATCTTCGAACTCTTAGGGTCAACGCATTCATTGTACCCTTCATCTCTAGAATTCCACGTTCAGTATCGACTTTCTTTTTGCCGCTTAGGAAGCCCATGAAAACCACCATAATGTAGCTTACATTTTTATTTCATGTCTTGAACCATTTAAGGTATTGTCTAACCTGCTTAGTCTATTCAAAGTGTGTCAATTGGCTCAAGATTAAACTTAGTACGACAGTGCTATGTATGACTGTATCATGACCGGACAAGTATAATAGCAATGCCATTTCTACGAATTAGGAGGATATTCAGTGACCGTTCTTAAGATTATCAAATCAGCCATAAAATCAGCCAAGAAATGCATTCTTGATAATATCGATAATGCAACAGAATACACAGGTTCATTGAATCCTTTTGGAGACCGAACCCTTGTTTTGGATATGATGGCAGAAGGTGACATAATCTCAGTTCTACAGAGCTCTGGGTTGGAATTCGCTATTCTGACAGAAGAGAGGGGATTTCTTAGTAGCGAAAAGAAACCGGAATATCTAGCCATTGTTGACCCAATTGATGGTTCTGAAAATCTCAAGAGAGGAATTTCACTTGTCTCAACCGCTATTTCGGTCGTTCCATTCACAGATAACATGACCTCCGATGATGCAGAAATCAGTGTCATTGAATCAATTTTCACTGATGAACAATATATTGCGATTAAAGAGGAAGGCGTAACAAAGAATGGAAAAAGAGTGAGTCCATCAAATACTGTTGATATAGCAAATGCAATCGTATCTTATGACACTAAAAGAACATGGGACTCCGAATTTCTAGAGAGTTCCTTGAGAACAATGAGTTCTGTGCATGATATAAGAAGAACTGCAACTAACCTACTTGATCTGTGTTGGACAGCTTCAGGCTATCTAGATGCTATGGTCGATTTGAGGAATATGCTTCCTATCATCCATGTTTCTGGTACACATATGGTTTGTGAGGCTGGTGGTTTTGTACTTGATCAGAATGGCAAGAGATTCTGTAGTTCACTAGAACAGGATGTGATGATGAGCTTTGTAGCGGCTTCGAATGAAGCACTAGCAAGGCAGATTCTAGATGCTTTCATAGGTCCCAAGCAATGATATTTCTTGAACGGATGCGATGTTTTATTAGAACTCTTCAAGCGCCTCAGATTGATTAAGATGACACATTCGCTAATTCTTCCAGAAGTTGCTGAGAATATGAAGGGTGTGAAACACAAGATTGTCGTCCTCTCAGGCAAAGGAGGAGTCGGAAAGACAACAGTAGCAACAAACCTTGCTATTTCATTCGCCCAGAGAGGAAAGACTTCAGGAATACTTGATGTTGACATCTATGGACCTAATGTTCCCAAGCTGCTAGGATTGGACGGTCAACATCCAGTCGCAGAGGGTGAATTCATCAATCCAATTCTTGGTCCGCTTGATGTAAAGGTAATGAGTATGGCGTTTCTTCTAAGGAAGGATGACGACGCAGTGGCTTGGAGAGGTCCACTTGTAGCTAAGGCCATTAGCCAGTTCCTATCCAATGTGAAGTGGGGAGATCTCGATATCTTAATCGTGGACCTTCCGCCTGGAACAGGGGATGAGATATTGAGTATTTTACAATCCATTCCTGATATTGATGGGGTCGTTATTGTATCAACACCTCAAGAAGTGGCAATACTAGATGCGAGGAGAGCAATTCAATTAGTTGAAAAGATGGGTGTACCAATTCTAGGAATTGTCGAGAATATGGCTGAATTCATTTGTCCCAAATGCGGTGAGTCATACAAAATCTTTGGAGAAGGAGCCGCTAAATCCGCTGCAGAGGAATACGGAATTGAGCACCTAGGTACTCTTCCCTTAGATCCAAGAGTGATTGTCCTTAGTGACAAAGGTACGCCGTTTGTTATGGAAGAGCCCGATTCTGATGCTGCCAAGTCCTTTGGTGTGCTTGTAGATCGACTCGCTCAAAAAGTGCATCTAGAGAAATAGGATCAGGAGTGAATACAAGAATCTAAAAGTCCTCTTCACTCTCATCCTCGTCTTCCTCAATATCCTCAAGACTTGCATCTATCTCATCTAAGTCGATCTGCTCATCTTCATCTTCTTCTTGGTCTTCTGCTGCTATCTCTTCTTCCTCAATATCTTCGTCAGCAGTGATCACATCCTCTTCCTCGGGATAATCTACTACTTCAGCCATTTCCTTTTCATCTGTTACTGAGGTAATCCCTGGTTTCATCTTGAGAATGTAGATGTAGCTCAAAGAGAAACTGACCAAACCGAGTAAGAGTGTTACCCACAATGCTCCATCATAACCAAACAAACCAACAAGATTGATTGTCAATTCAGTTCTTGGAGTCCCCAGTAGAACGTGCTGAAACCACATAGGAATTGTGACTGCTATAGGTATGCAAATTATGATTAGCAGAATGATAGACATGATAATCTCAGCTGTGTAGCTCAATAATCGTCGAAAGGTACTGTCAATTGCACTTCTTGCTGTGGACACAGTTACTCGCCTTGGCTTGGCACCGGAGACTACTCCTTTAAAACTTGCTGGCTAAGAAACAAATGTACCAAAGAAACTGAGAGTACCAGCATGGAAAAAGAGTAACTGCTTCAGTAATCAATCAATTATCTCATAGGTGCGCCTTAAGATTAGAACGCTGAATATTATACAGTCATATTCAATCTATAATTGTAAATATCATCAGTTTCTTCAAGAATGAGAGAGGAAGGAGGGGGGTCCAAGAAACAGACGAAATTCGTTGTTCGGGTCGGACATTTGGGAGGGAGAGAGAGGAGAGGAGATTGAACAGATTCATGAAGGTCACGACGGACCCCCTGTCCAAGATATATTAAGACATAATATAATATAAGGATACCTATAATATACTATTCTTACTTTTACTCGATGATTAATCAAACTCAATAGTTGTTCAATGAACACTACACGGAGCTTCAATAACACAGCCATGCAAACAAAAGAAGACGATCTCGGATTTCATTCCTAGAACCAGGTCGTAAGAGAAATAGTGAAGAAAGAGAGAGAGGGGGCCGTAGAGAACATGGAAGGAGGAGAGAAACTGCTTCTGAGAGAGAAAGGCCCCCTGGCCCTTGTTGTATAATAGTCTAGAATACATTTAAGCAAATGTCTGATAGCTGATACCTTTACTAGCTTTCTAGATAGGGATCTTGCTTTTTTAGAGAAACATTTCCCATGTATCGAATTTAGTTTAAATTTTAAAGGATATCGTAATGTTTTAAGACAGTTTTTGCGAAATTCGGTAAATAATATCATACGGTTTGCGAATATTCCACAATTCTTATATATATAATTAGATTAAAAATTAAATGATGGGTGTTGAGGAGCGCAATCCCTCCTGAAATCATACACACACATCCTCTCCTCTCAAGCAACCATGCAAACCTATTTCTCGAGCGCTCCTCACACCTTCAAAATCATCATGCTTTTCGAATAAGTGGGCTGAAATTTCTATAGGATGATATCAAAAAGTTGGAATCATATTCATTATTATTGGAGCGTATCCATGAGAAAAGACCTCAACAACAAATGGATCATTCGCTTCAGCAACTTTGGTCCATGTTTCATTATCACGCCTGTAGTAGGCATAGTGAGCATTATTATGACGTATCTCGATAATCGATTTTGTTGGAAGTTTATTGAGATCTGCAGTTTCTAATTTTTGAGAGAGTTCAATACCTTTCTCTTCAGGCTTAGAAAGGAAGACAGTGAAAATCCCCTTCGCATCAGGTAGAAGAAGAGCTACATGAGGTCTGTCAAGTGGATTCCAATTTCGTGGAACAGGAGGGTATCGGCATGTGAATGCTCCTGAAGCTGATCGTAGAACTAGATATGTCCCTTCATCTATTGTCATTTGGTCGTTGACCTCAAGCGTGCTATTTACCTCTTCAAGAATAGGAATGCTGCCTGTCACAGTACACATATTCCCGAAGGTGTATATAACCTTCAGTTAGACATAGGAGATGAGATTGACCTTCTACAAGTGTGTTCTAGTCAGAGTAGACGCCAAATCTGAACCGAAACCCTAGTCATGACAGTTCTATTTTAACATGCGAATATTCTTACTAGAAGCCAAAATGCCAATGAGTCAGTTATAGAATTAATGACTTAACAAATGGTCAAAATGAAATCACAGCCCTCAGCACCTATTTCGAACTTCATCTAGAACACCAGCAAGGGATCGAAATACAATCGAGGCACCTGCATCGCGAAGGACATCAGCGGGAGTCTCACCTGTCGCAACACCCCAAAACTCGATTCCTGCACGTCTCGCTGCAGTTGCATCAATCAGCGCATCACCAACATACACCATTTCATTAGGAGTAATACCTAGTTCCACTGCTAATTTCAGAAGACCATCAGGGTATGGTTTTGGTTGTGGAGATTCATGCCTAGTCTGAATGATGTCGAAATAATCAACAAGAGGCAGTTGCTCCATTATTTTATTTACAGCCAATCTTCCATTGTTTGTTAGAATTGCAGTGAATATTCCAGAGTGTCTTATTTCGCCAATAATATCCAGAGTTCCCTCTATAAGAACTGCATTCGCGGCGGCAAATCCTTCATGTTGGCTTAGGATTTGATCAACTTCAGCCTCCATCTTTTCCCATTCGGACAATTGCAACCCATTAGAAAGGAAATATTCCTTAGCTTTTGCTGTTGAACTTGAGATGCCATCCGCAGGCTCAAGCAATTCTGATGGGAATCCTCGTTCAACATAGTAGTCTTTTGTATCTTGCCTCATTGCTTCCAAAGGCAAAGTTAGCTTTGTTATTGTACCATCCATATCAAAAACTAAAGCCTTCAGCAATATGAACCACCGTTTTGATTTCCAGAAAAATAACGCTACTTAAGGATAGCTTTGAAGAGATTCTCCGCCAAATATAGCAGAAATGAATGAACGAATTTCATTCAAGACTTCTGGTAATGCATATTGATAGAAATGATTCTCATTCTCAAGAGATACCATCTTGATTCCAGAAACCAGAGAAGAGAATGCCTTCAAATCTGTATG
>JAEOUM010000211.1 GCA_016839275.1 Candidatus Thorarchaeota archaeon | reverse complement strand
TCGATTAAATGGCTCACTTACTATGTCAAAACGTGCTCCAGGAAAAGGCTCTGAGTTAATTCTCGGTGCAAGTCACCTTTTGAATAGATTAGGCGCCATTGAATGTCAGTTACGAGTAATGCCTGAAGACATTCCTGAACTGACAGGAACTCCAGATGAAGAGATACTATCACTCTATGAGGGTTTAGATCGCATTCTAAATCTTGTCGACGGAAAACTCAATATTCAAAACATTGCACGTGTACTAGGATTACAACCTAGTGTCTTATTGACAGTCTTTGCGGAACTGCACAAACGTGAAATTGTTTCATTTAGAGAGGTATGATATCATAACAAGCTTGAAACGGGCACGAAATACAGATAACATCTAAAACGGAGACATATCTAGATACAGAGCGTGAAAAGTCAATGATACACAACGTCTTGCTCATAGGAAAAGAACAAGGTAACGTTGTAGTTCGAACTAGGTTTTGGAAAATTGAGTTCCAGGAAAAGGATATTGCTGATTTCCTGGCTGGTTATCGTGACATAGCTCTGACTCAGGGTCTTGCTCCTGATACACCTGTTTTCGTAGCCGAGAAGCATAAAGTCTTTCATTCAGAAGTAGATGGCGATATGCTTCTCCTCTTCGTTACGGATGGCCGTGATGAAGACCGTGCAATCCAATACAGAGTGAGAGAAGGTGCATCTCGTATATCGACAGCCCTCCGCGGCAATAGCATGGGCTATATCCGTGACAATCTCGATGACATCCTTGGCGAACTGATTTTCACACGATTCAAGGTCAGCTTTGTGGGTTCAGGTGGCGTCGGAAAGAGCACTCTCCTAAGACTCCTGTTTGGTAAGGAACCTGCTCCTGGGGGTTACGTGCCTACAATCAACGTAGCCGTTGACTCCTCTGAGACAATTCAGTTTGGAACCTTTCTATGTACCGTGTGGGACTTTGCAGGACAGGCTGTTTTCCAAGATTTATGGAGCTTCTACTTTTCAGGAACTGATGTCATCTTTCTGATTACTGACTCAAGTTTTAGAAACGTCATGCAGACCAAGTCGCTCCTTCGCACAATTAAGAAGGAGGCTCCAGCTGTACCGCTCTTCATTCTAGCTAACAAGCAGGACCTTCCAGAATCCATGAAGGCTGAGAAGATCAAGCGTCTACTTGGTGCTCCAACCTTCCCGATGGTTGCTACTGATAAGGCTCGGCGTGAAGAATTCATCCGGCTAATGCTTGAGGTAGCAGCTAAGACTGTCGGTGTAACACTCCCTGACCTACCGATTAGTGAAATGATCACAGTCCGGAGGGGTACAGAAGATATAGCTCAACCAGGAGCAGTAGATTCGAAGACTAAGGAGAGCGTCTCGGGATTCGAAGATGTACCCTATGATACAACTACTGGGACCACAGCAAGCACCTCCACGAGTGGTTCATCAAGTACAGTTGTACAGACCACAGCTCAACAGGATGCATATACTCCACCTGCAGAACAAAAGATGGTGACTGCAGCTGTTCAAGAAAGAACAAAGATACTACATCTCATGGTCATAGTTCAATTAGATAGTGTTCCCGATGTTGTGACGCATGTTAGCTATGTAGATGAGGAGATTGATCAAAATGCAATAGCTTCTCTCATCTCAGCACTCGATTCTTTTGGAGGGATAGATGGCAGGTCAGCTGACGGCTCTACTGCCACTAATGCTCTTGAGACCATCGAACATGAAGGAAATCTTGTGATGGTCGAGAAGTCCAAGAACTTTGTTATGGCACTCATTGTGACAAATGATAGTGATGAGGATGACCAGAGAGGAATGTTGAACTCTATCCTCATTGAGCTTGAACAAAAGTTCCAAAATGTATGGGACAAGTGGAATGGCGATATATCGGTTTTTGAAACCTCAATTTTCGATATTCTCTCTGTAGCTCCTCTCAGACCTATCAGTCTTGACTATATAGTAAGAGCTCGCGAAGCTGGACGACCATTGCCATTCAAAAATCGAGAAGTGGGTTCTGCAATTGTAGATGTGCTATCTGCTATAGAGCACACCGACACTGTTGGTGCTCTTGTCAGGAGTCTTGATATTCCCCGAGAAAAAATCCTAGTCTGTTTGCAGATATTGAATCATTATGGTTGGGTCGATTTCAAGGTTGAAATTAGTCCCAATAGTATCCTGAAAAAGATTGGAGTTGTCAGTGAAGAAACCGAGAAAGCATATGGTCAAGCAGTGATTAAGTTCGTTGACCTGTGTGATGGTCAAACATCATTGGAGGATGTCGTTCGTAAAATCAATGTTAGTCTACAGGCTATGAAATTT
This sequence comes from Candidatus Thorarchaeota archaeon, assembly GCA_016839275.1. Lineage (GTDB taxonomy): Archaea > Asgardarchaeota > Thorarchaeia > Thorarchaeales > Thorarchaeaceae > SMTZ1-45. The sequence continues at coordinate 148 of JAEOUM010000211.1, read as the reverse complement.
GTGGCAACGAAGCTTGTTTTAGATGGTGTTCTTGAAGTTGTAGCTTGAAATAGCAAGACTAGGTAGGAATTATGATTCTCTCCTTGTACTTGGGTATCATCAGACCCTTCGGTTGACTAAATGTTGGTGTGTGCACCATAATCCGTTT
>JAEOUM010000210.1 GCA_016839275.1 Candidatus Thorarchaeota archaeon | reverse complement strand
AATGGAGAAGTTTAACTCTTTCATAACTCAACTCGCATACCATCGTAAGCAAAACGTAAACCATTGTTCTGCATTTCTATCTCTTTTCTTTATTCGAAACTAAATCCAGCAACCCATTGCCTATTTTCCCACCGATGACACGACAGGTGAGTCAAGATGCAATCTGGAATGCTAGTTTTCTTCCAGAAGTCGATAGCTTCCTGTACTGTGAAGTGTCTCCATTTTGTGTCTAAAGAGTCGAACATCGCATCAAGAATCAGAACATCTGTATCGACAATCTCCTGTATCGTATCCTCTGGCGGCAGTGTTGTGTCAACTAAATACGCCACCTTGATTTTAGAGTCAATAATAAAGCCGACACTATTCTCAGTATGTGAAGTCTTCACAACTTTCCAATCAGCATCTGGAAGGCTTATATTTTCCCCAAGATGCAAAGGATGCAAGATGATTTGTTCCTTAAGATACTCAAGTTCGTGACTAAAGTGAGTTAGCAGCTTCTCCGGAATATAGATGTCTATTGGCTTCCAGCCGCACAAGGCCTGTGGATAACCTATGGCACCCAGCCCTGCTATATGGTCATAATGCCAGTGCGTGATGAAGATGTTATCGATTTTGCTTATAGATTCACGTTCCAGCTGCATCTCCAAATCCGGTCCTGCGTCTATCAATGTTACTTCTTCGCCAATCAGAGCTACAGATGCTCTAGTTCTACGTTCAGCAGGATCCAGTCTTGCTGCATTGCAAATGGCACAACTGCAGAAGAATTGCGGAAGAGGGAATGGCCCCCCTGATCCTAAGAAGACGAGCTGGTGCGTTCCTTCGCTTTTTTCGTTCAATTGCAAATCCCCTTGCAAGACAGCTTGTCACATTCGATGATTGACCAACACACCGGAATTATGATTCAAATCAGTGATTGCCTCCATCCACCATCTTTGTATTTTTCGATTGAATGCTATCTTGTGTCAAGCCAATCCTCAAGCCACCTGAAGTATTCATGACTGTGTGTAATCCACTTACTCTCTGTTGCATTATACAAATCGTACAGACGTAACGATTCAAAAGACACAGCATTATGGAGTATCTGAACTGAGAGAGAATCTGCAAGATGGCGTATCCGATCCAAGCCTCTGAAGAATCCAACAATGTCGGTTGTCGATAGCCGTATTCTTATACCGATTCTATTCGTTGATTCAACGTATACATCTAGAGTATAAGGCAATTTGTACATACAGGTCAAAATCTGTGCTATCGAATCTAAAGACTCAATGAAGCACATAAGAGTGAGAGTGTCCCTGAATGGTGTGAAAATGGGTTTGTACCCCTTGATGACATCAAGTTCCTGCAATCTCTGAAACCGTCTACGAACCTGTGATATAGGGAGGTCGAGCTTAAGAGACATTTGCTTCTGTGTTACATTTGCATTTTCATGAAGCATCTTTAGAAGAAGCACATCTTTAGAATCAAATGGAATTTGGTTTTCGTCTTTGATCTCAAAAACGACATCAGTCTTCCCACTGTCTATGATTGAATCTATCTGCTTATACCATTCTTGCCAGTTCCACGTCCATATCCCATTAGAAGAAAACCTAGAGAAATCCCATCCTTTAGTCGTGTAGGTGAAAAGATCGAAAATCATGTAGTCAGAAATCAACTCAGCGTCTTTAAGTAACTCTAGGACTTTCACATTAGAAGTCGGGCTTTCAAGTGGGTAAAGGATATTTGCAAGGAATCCATTCATCTTACCATATGTAGATGAATACCAGCCAACCGCCTGAGTCTTCTCAAAGAACTCTATGGGGAATGACTTGCCATTTGAGGAGAGATCTAGAACAACGATATTCTCACCGAGACCAATCCTCTTCTCACGAGTGGAAAACCTGAATGGTTGTAGATACTCCTGTGCTCTCAACCCTGATAACCGATAACGCAGTGTTCTTGGTGGAATCTTTAGTATCTCACTCAGCTCTTTCATTGTTACTTTTGGGCCATACTTGTCTAGTGCTCTGACTATTTTCAAAGCCTTATTATCAAACGAAGCCCGACTCCTCACCAAGATAATTCATCCTTCCTTGTCGATATGAACCCGCTATGTTTCTCAAATGTGATTGGTTCAGACACTTATACACCTTGGTCTATTAGTCCATGCTAAGACGGCAAAATTCTTAAACTATTATTGCCTGAATTGATAGTAGATAAGTCGGCAATTTAATATTAATTATATTGCCGGAGTGTGATATGTGTGTCAACAGGACATTGTTCGGAGAACATCTCCAAAAAGCATACTCCTCCGCTTACTGCTGAGATGAAGGAAGTCCTAAGCCAGTTGAGCGGCATTGAAAGAAGAACATTACATAGAACAGCTGGAAAGACGCGAATTCAAGATGAAATACTACTTCTCTTGAGTAGTGCACCTCTCCATGGATACGGGATATGGAATATTGTTTTAGAAGACTACCCTGAGATGAGACTTAATACTCTATATCGATGGTTGAATGATTTAGAGGCAAGACGGTTGATTGAAGGGATTATAGCGGAGGGTATCAGAGGACCCAACCGAAAAGTGTACAAGTTGACATCCTCCGGTCAGCAACGTGTTATCTTTCAAATAAGAAATGCAATCCGACTCATGGTCGATATCTACAGGAGATATAGGTTATTCTCTGCCCTGCACTTCTCCAATATTCTACAGTTAGCTGACTCTCCTTTCCCGAATGAGAGAGTCCTGATCGCACCATTCAATCAATTTCTTGATTTCGAACACACTCTCATCCAATCTTTAATTGACTCGATGAGGTGTAGACGCGTGGATTTCATTGACCGCGTTCCAGGGCTGTTGAAAGTACATCCAAGAACACGTGTTCTAAGAGGTAGCGCTCAAGACCTACCAGTTAAAAACGAGTCATATGGAGAAATCTGGTTGTGCGGAATCCCTCGGAAAAACTCCTTTGGACCATCAGTTGAAGAATGCAAGAGAGTTCTGATTAAGGGAGGTACGCTTTATCTTGCTATACCTTTCCTGATCTCATTAGACCTTCCAGGATCGGACTTTGGAACCTTCATCAACAATACGATTTCGCAAGTCTTTCCAGATCTTGGGCTGATGGAATATCACCAAGTCGAATTGATCATGAAGAACTATTTTGAAGCTTCTGGAGTGCTGGATTGCGGAATCCATGTATTCTGGGCTAAGAAGTGACCGTTTGTTCCCTTTCGCGTCAATTCAAGGAAACAAATTCACAGCAATATGATTGCAAAGTATCCTGATTGAATGCCCAATATTAAATCCATTCTCGGGTTTCGGACTGAGTAACTATAGTTCTCGGTATTCTAAACATTGTTCTCCCTTCTGGACTTAGATATTCATGTTTAACTTGACTTTGCACTTCTCACTGATCCGTTAAGTTCTATTCTTTCAATAGGGTCAGGGAGGTCTTTCATGAATAAGAGAAGATATCTACAATTCCCACTTCCATCCATTTCAGGAATTGTTGTAGGTCGTACTGGCGTGCTACTCATTAAAAGAAACAAACCACCCGACGATGGACTCTGGACCATCCCGGGTGGCGTTCTTGAAATTGGAGAAACTCAGATAGAGGCTATAGTAAGAGAAGTCCGAGAGGAAGGAGGGATAGACTCGGAAGTTTTAGGATTTCTCAACACCAAAGATATCGTATTCTGGGATTCCGAGGGACGAGTTGAGTATCAATACATGGTGAACAGATATCTCCTTCGTGCAAAATCAGAAGAAGTAAGCCCAGGAGCGGAAGAATCTGATGCTGGTTGGTTTAATCTAGATTTTCTACCAGTAGGAGAGATGTCATATCACGTAGTCGAGCTT
>JAEOUM010000209.1 GCA_016839275.1 Candidatus Thorarchaeota archaeon | reverse complement strand
CAATGGGAAGCATCCGTTCTATCTTAAGCCGCCTGAGCTCACCAGTGATATGTGAGCGATCCTCCATGAGATGACCTACGCGAGTCCTATATTCATCAGCTGTTGATGCTCCAGACTCATATTCCTGTCGAAGAGATAGTAGCTCACCCTGCAATCTAGCAAGATCTCCTTCAAGCGAGGCTATCTTTGATTTCAGTCGCTGACGGACATCACCAGAACGGACACGGATAACCATGAACGCAAAAGATCCAAAGAGACAGGCTCCAAGAGCTATTATCATTGCGAGGTAACTCATCCATGTGCCAGCATTTACTGTCCACATGGGCACTCCTAGAATCTCTATGATAAGCGCGAGGGCTCCAACGAGGAGACCCTTTGAAACGACCACAAAGATATCACGTCTCTGTAGCATCAGATCTGTAATCATACTAAGAACAAGACGTGCAATTGTGGCAATAAGGAGCGTTGAGATAAGACCCAGATAGAGTTGATAGGCCTCCATTGCAGGAATCAGAGACATAATCGAATCTGCGGAAGTGCCTGGCGCAAATGGAAGCGCAAACAACGAGGATAATTGGCCTGGTGATATTGAGATTGATCCATCTCCCATCAACAGCATGAGAAAGGCTACATTCTGCCCGGTGACAGAGTATCCACCAGTAGAAACATAGAACAGAAAGAAGCCTCCAAATTCAATAAACCGCCATATTAGAGCGGTCTTGTCATCCAATTTTCTCAGCACTGGACCAGTCTGTGAAACTGCAGATACAAAGGATAGAAATGTAGACCGTGACCAGATTGTAACAAGGCTGCTAAGGAGGGCAAGAAGTAACGATGCGGTGAAGACATTATTCTGAAGTGTCCATGTATTCCAGAAATTGACGTCAGCCTTTGTGTTGTAGGTAGTGAGATAGATACTCTGCCCGAGTAACCATCCATACACAGTACTAAAAACAGCTACAATGGCTATCGCTATAATAGAGAGAATTACTAACAGTCTAAGTAATTTCATGAGTTCTACCTCTTTGTCCTCAATCTATCGAATTCGGTTGTACCCATATGAGCCTAACGCTTCAAGTCTTTTTGAGAAAATGTCGCTGACTGCGAAGAGCGTAGGAGTAACCATCCATTGCTCTTGCTACTGCTAGAATTCCATTGAGATGGTCGTACTCATGCTGGAGAAGCTCGGAAAGATCATCCACAAGGTGCAAGGTATGATGAATCCAATTCTCATCCCTGTATTCAATGGTACAGGACCTATGGCGTTGTACTCTTACGAGAAGGTCGGGAAAACTCATACAATCATCCCAGACCTCTATCATCTCATCACTCAAATCCTTTAGGCTCGGATTGATGAAGACCATGGGCTTATCGATATGCATGTAGATTAGCCGCTTCATTACACCAATCTGCGGCGCAGCAATTGCGCGCCCTGCACCGTATTGTGCTCTATACGCCATCATTGTATCATGAAGGTCTTGTATGATGGGCTGCAGCGATTTTACTTCTGATTTGTCAATCTCTTCTGAAACCTTGTAGAGCTGCGGGTTTCCGAGAAGAAGAATCGTACGTGCTGTCATCGATTTTAGAGTTGGATGTTCTTGAATAAGAGTGTGACTCAAGACAGAGGTGAGCTATATTCGATAACAATATGAGGCACAACACCTGTCGGTGAGCTATGGCGAGATCTCTCTGGTTCGTTAAATTTCTGAAGAAAGCCTTTCCCGGTCGTAGACTTATTGCCAAGATGACAAAAGCTCCTCTGCTAGGCAGAGCGGTAGACAAGATGCTCTTTGAAGGCGATGACATCATGTACCTCCCCAAGGACAATGTAGCGCAGAAGACCATTCAGATTGGAAAGTCACTAGAACGACCAGAGGAGATTGCACTTCCATCCGAGATCATTCATCACTTTATTGACAAGGCTAACTTTCATTGGATTATGAACTTCTGTATCTGTCGTGATGCCTCCAAGTGCGAAGACTACCCAATCGAGTATGGCTGCCTTTTTCTTGGGGAGGCAGCAAGAGGTATCAACCCGAAGCTTGGTCGCGAGGTCACAAAGGAAGAAGCACATGAATACGTGACAAAATGCAGAGATGCAGGACTTGTCCACCTGATTGGTCGCAACAAACTAGATTCCTCATGGCTCGGAGTGTCACCTGGCGACAAGCTCTTGACTGTCTGCAATTGCTGTCCTTGTTGCTGCTTGTGGAAGATGCTTCCTGACTTGAATCCTGAGATTAGCAGGAAGGTCACTAAGATGCCTGGAGTCAATGTGACAGTGACTGATGCCTGTGTTGGTTGTGGTACCTGTACAGAGGGGATTTGCTTTGTAGATGCAATCACGCTTATCGATGATCATGCAGTGATTAGTGATCAGTGTCGCGGATGTGGACGATGTGTAGAAATATGCCCAGAAACGGCTATCGAAATGACCATCGCCAACTTGGACTACATCGAGGACTCAATTGAGAGAATTTCTGCGGTAGTTGATGTCGAGTAAGCAAATAGCAATTGACTCATCCCATCTATAACGCATGTTTATCGGAACACTAAAATATTGGAGATAGAGGGGCATAGCGTCGATATGTATCAAGAAACATATCGACGAGGAATCAATATGCGTAGAGAGACTCGGATTGCAACAGCTGCCATAATACTGGTGGTGATCCTCGCTGGAACAGGTTACTATGTTTACTGGCTTTCAACTCAGGGAAGAGAGACCCTAACAATTTCAACAACAACTAGTCTTTATGATACAGGTTTGCTGGATTTGATAAAAGAAACATATGAACAGGAACATCCCAACGTCATTCTTGCATTCATTTCTGCTGGAACTGGAATAGCAATAACTCACGCAAAGAACGGTGATGCAGATATGATTCTGGTCCACTCACCATCTCAGGAATATACTTTCATGAATGAGAGTTATGGTGTGAACAGGAAGATATTCGCATACAATTACTTCACAGTTGTTGGTTCCGCAAGCGATGTGGCTGAAATTAACCAGACAAATCCAATATTGGCACTTCAGAACATATACAACTATGGTATGGCTCACAATACCAGCATATGGGTGAGCCGTGATGACCTGTCTGGAACAAACTCAAAGGAGATCGCACTCTGGACAGCTGCGGGTTACAACTATACAGAACTCAAGGACTTGCCATGGTTTGTTTCATCAGGACTAGGTATGGGCTCGACCTTGAATGTTGCAGACGAACAATCCCTCTATACACTATCTGATATTGGTACATACTTGAAGTATAAAGCGGAGGGACTGATAACACTGGAACAACTCGTAGGAGAGGGGCAAGAACTTCTCAATGTGTATAGTGCAATTGCTGTTAACAACACAACTGTTTCTTCTGTAAAGTTCGATCTAGCTATGGATTTTGTCCAATGGGTTGTTGGAGAAACAGCACAGCAGCTGATCGCCGACTATGGTGTAGCAGACTACGGACAAGGCCTTTTCTCCCCTGCAGTTGACATTCTTGAAAGTGAATCACCCGCGCAAATCTACGGATGGATAAGAGACTACGCATTCTTCGATGAAGGAGGCACTCTGTATGAATGTCCACCATCTTGGCAAGTAGGCGAATACGGATTGTACAGTTAGATAAAATTGAGGATGAGACTTGGATAAGATATGACTGTTGAAAGCGATTTAATACAGATTACTTTGCAGAGCCTATTTGTATCAGGTTCTGCAGCACTCCTAGCTTCAGCAATAGGATTGCCAATCGGGCTCCTCTTGGGTCTTAAGAGGTTTAAGGGGAGATCAGTAATCACTGGAGTGATCAACTCATTAATTGGATTGCCAACAGTTGCTCTCGGTCTCATTCTCTACCTCATGTTTTCAAATGCTGGTCCACTTGGATTCCTAGATCTACTCTATACTCCGATTGGAATCATTATTGGCCAGACTATTCTCGTGACACCAATAATGATCAGTGTTACCACTGAAACTATCACCAGTGTGGATGATTCAATCAGAGACCTAGCGCTTACGCTTGGAGCTGATGACAAAGGAGCTGCATTCACGGTTGTCCGTGAATCATTTGGTGGAATCTTACTCGCCAGTTCAGCTAGCTTTAGTAGAGCAATTGCTGAACTTGGCGTCGCCCTCATGATTGGAGGGAATATAAGGGGTCTAACAAGAGTGCTAACGACTTCAATAGCTCTGGAAACAACAAGAGGAGAGATTGCACTTGGTCTTGGACTTACATTTATTCTGATAACTCTGATTCTTGTTGTAAATGCAGGACTTGGCCTATTACGAAAAAGGGTTCAGTGGTGGTTATGGGAATAGTCCAACTAGAAGGCATCTCAGTAGAATTCGGAAGTGTCACCGCGCTTGATGACGCGAACCTTTCAATTGATACTGGAGAGATGTTCTCAATCATTGGGTCAAATGGAGCTGGAAAGACGACAGCATTGCGAGTCATTGCGGGGCTTCTTAAACCATCTAAAGGAAGTGTAATGTTTCACGACATGCCCATCTCAGACATCAACAGACATGACCTTAGAAAGCAGGCGCCCATGGTCTTCCAGAAACCCACCCTGTTCAATACAACACTTTTCAAAAATGTCGCATATGGACTCAGAATACGTGGAATCGCTGAGGAGCAGGTCAAGAGAACCGTCAACGAAACTCTTGATTTGGTCCAGATGAAAGACTTGCAGAACAGATTGGCTAGGAATCTCTCAGGAGGTGAGCAAAGGAGGGCGTCACTTGCCATGGCGATTGCTCTTGATACTGAAATGCTGCTTGTTGATGAGCCAACAGCCTACTTGGATAATGAAAGTGCGGAGATTGTTGAGGGAACTCTGAAACGATTGAACTCAGAGAGGGGGACTACTATTGTGATGGTCACACATAATTTTCTGCAAGCAGAGGTTCTGGCAAACAGAGCAGCGATACTTCAGCATGGGAGGATCACAAGAGTCGGTACAGTCAGCGAGATCTTCAGGTCTGAACTTGAGGGTTTGATGCAGGAGGATTACAAGAGCAACATGTTCTCAGGTCAAGCAAGAGCCAATGGTGATGTAACTCAAGAGAGAAGACTTGTCAGTATCGAGTTGGAGAATGGAGTAATGGTAGAGGCCATTGGAAGGAGAGAGGGGAAGGTGACTGTGTACATTCCGCCCCAAGATATCATTGTGTCGAAAGAAGAGGTCCTTTCAAGCGCCAGGAACTCTCTTCGAGGAAGAGTTGTCCAGATCAATGCTCATGAGTCAACCGCACTCTTGACTATCGATGT
>JAEOUM010000208.1 GCA_016839275.1 Candidatus Thorarchaeota archaeon | reverse complement strand
TGCTAAGCCTCTTGTTCAGCTTATTTTCTTGCATCATCTTTCACCTACTCTATCTCTGTAAGCATATATTATACCCCAAAGATATTACATATTACATAAATATGGTAATAAGTATTACTATTACGTTACAACGCACAGAAAAGCCTAGTGTAACAATCGAAACCATACGACTGAAACAGAAATCCAAAATCTGCAAGATGACTAGAGAAGGAATTCTTACTATCTTCGAAATAGACAAAAGAATAATTCTACTCGAATTTCCTATGGTAACAGGAGCTTCTAGATTGCAATATGCCGCCAAGCTAAGGCTCATCGGTAGAGATGCACGCTTCACAATTGTAAGTTGGATGTTTTCAGCATTTGCCTTTGGTATCAGTGATGTGATCTTCAATCTCTATCTGCTTGAGTCTGGTTATGGAGAGGATTTTCTTGGGTTCTTTCTCTCAATTTCAATGTTCATTGCAGGTAGCCTAGCAATCTTTGCAGGGATGATAGCTGATAGATATTCGAGGAAGAGAATTCTACTAGGAGCAGGTATTATCATTCTCATTGCTATCGTAATTCAGTATACGACGCTTGACCCATCATTTCTTCTATTCTCGCAGGTCCTTTACGGATTGGGATTTGGTTTCAGCAATGTTTGCTGGCAACCCTATACAGCACATGTCACAACTGATGAAGAACGAGTGCATGTTTTCAGTATTCGTTATGCCTTCTTTCTCGTCGCTAGTTTCTTAGGCGCATTAACGGGCGGTTTCTTGCCTACACTCTGGACAAATTTAGGTCTTGCAGTTAATCTTCTTTCAGCGTACAGGCTGTCTCTTTGGATTTCTATAATACCAATTGGACTTGCTACGCTAGCAATCGTGCCAATGACTGTTGATAGACCATCTGAAATGAAGGAGAAAGTATTCAGATTCTCGAACATTCAAAATCGTAAATTCATTGGCAAATATGCGCTTGCGTGGTCAGTATCAGGTCTTGGTGCAGGCCTGTTTATTCAATTAGTTAATGTCTTCTTCAATCAGGCTTTTCAAGCCGACGAGGTCACTATTGGGATCATTTTTGCCATTAACACACTTGTAATGGCAGTCGGTAATTTTGTGTCCCCCGCTATTGTTGATAGATTTGGAAAACTCGGCACAATAATTTGGTTTCAGGGACTTTCGGTGCCCTTCCTCTTTCTCCTGTCATGGTCTCCAGTGCTTTATATCGCAGCCATTGGTTTTGTATCTAGAGCCCTATTCATGAATGTTGCATGGCCAGTAATGGATGTCTTTTACATGGAAGGACTACACAAGGAGGAGAGATCCACAGCTATGGGAGTCATCAATGCTGGAGATTCTCTATCTCGGGCTGTTGGACTCAATATCGGTGGCCCCCTAATGGCTTTAGGATTCTTGCGGGCTCCATTTGCTATTGCTGGCGTTCTCTATGGTATCAGTGTAGTATTATTCTACATATTCTTTGTGAAAAACCACGATAAGAACACAAATAATAATTCAACAGATCCAAAATGATTGTTGCCACGATAGCGATTTGAGTGTAGGATCAACACGCACGACAGATGAGGTGTGGTCAGGTTGAGTAGGACTCAATGTGGTAGGAGGGGGGGAGTTATGTAATGAGGGCATGTTACGAAAAATCAAGCCCTACTGAATCACTGACCACATATGTAGATGTAATTTTTCGCCTATTAAGGATGTTGAATAGTGAAGCCGAGCTTTGGAGAAATAGCGCTTCACAACGACTCATCTGGGAAGTACTATTTTGGAATACGCACCTCAAAGGTTGTTTCTTTGGTTTCCATCAGAGATATACTCCAATTATGCGCCTCAACAATGCGCCTAGCAATTGCCAATCCAAATCCTTTTCCTGTCTTGCTTGTCGAAAAGCCTCTTTGGAAAAGTTTAGGTCTGATATTTTCTGGAATCTCCATTCCATCATTGGAGATAGTGATATGATATTTACCTTCATACTCAACTAGTCTGACTGTGATTTTGTTTGGTTGACCATGCCTGACAGCATTATCAAAGAGGTTTCTGAAGACCTGCGCGATTTTCGTCACATCCGCCTTCACTATAGGTAGTACATCTTGTGAGTAATCTACATTATCCGGAACGGATGAGCTCGCAATACTACTAACAAGTTTGTCAAGATTCACGGTTGTTAGATTCTCTTCCACAATAAGTCCTGCATCTGCTAGTACAACTGAATGGTCTAATAGTTCGGTGCTTTCATGAATGAGACCTTGAATTCTTGAAAGGTGCTTGAGGTTCTTTTCATCTTCTGCTAGTTCAATGAATCCCTGCATGTTATGGAAAATATTCTTCAGATCATGACTCATTGAGTGTGCAAAATCGCTAAGTTCAGCACTCTGCTTTTCGAGCATCTCAACAGCCTTCTTTTGTTGTGTGATGTTCGCCATGACTCCCTCGATGTAGCCCTTATCGGCAAGCAGACGTAATGAGATCCTCATCCATTGACATTCGCCTTCTCTTCCCGTGACCTGAATCTCTGTCACGAGCCGTTCCTTCTTCTTGAGTTCCTGCTTGAGATCAGTCCAAGCTCTTGTAGTCAAAAGAAAATCCTTGAAGAAGCTTGAACCGTCTATGAGACTTTGCCTGTTTTCAAAACTGAAGATTCTGGCAAAATAATCGTTACATTCGAGGATCATTCCGTCAGAGATTCTGACACGAAATAGACCAATTAGCGCATTATTGTAGAGCTCCTTATAGCTCTCTCTACTCTCCATTAAGGCTTGTTCTGCCAAGTATCTGTCCGTGGCATCTTGAATGTGGATGATGAATCCTTGGAGATCTTCATCCCTACCATAATGGAGGGGAGAAAAGACACTGTCGAGATACATGACACCCGTCTTTGAAGTCTTATACAGATTATGCACTTTGACCTTTGAAAAATCAAATCGAGTTTCTGCCTTGACAGCTTCTCCTCTTTGTAATTTCTCCTTCACGAACTCTGGGGTGTTTGGATCTTCAAATAGGTCGAACCCAATAGCATCCTCCAAATCCTCCTGTCCAAAGAGATTTAGAGCTGCCCGATTTGCTCCAACTTGAATGCCATCTGAATCAAATAATTCAATACAGATGGGTGATTCGTCAAAAATGGTCCTGAACATTTCTTCATTGGCTTTCAGGGCTGTTTCTATTCTTCGTTGCCTTGTCATATCAATGGCATGCAATACATATCCACGAGTGCGCCCTTTTGGCTCTTGGAGCACTGCGAGTACGACATCCATGTATATAATATCACTTCTAGAGGTTTCAAGTATACCTCTCTCTCTGACATAGCCAAAATCCCATTTGTACTCAAATTTCTGTGTTTCTCCTTTTTGCACACCCTCAAGTACAATCTTTGGCAAACGAGAATCTTTGAAAAGACTCAATCCTAGGAGTGTTTCGCGATTCTTCACTCCTAGTAACTCCACAGCAGAATTGTTTGCATCTATGAGTAACCCTTCTGAATCAAAAATACCAATGGCTGATGGCGAATTATCAAACACCCCCTGCCACCATTTTTCTGTTGCTAAATGTGATTGTGTGACCAGAGCTATTTCAGGCTGATCAAGGGTACTTGGACCTTGAATCAATTGTGCTGAACAAAGAATTGTATTCACTTTTCCCTCCTTATCAAAGAGAACTGAGTCGTGACAGAGGATGTCCTTTGCCTCTCCTGATTTTGGAAGAATTTTAAATCTACAACTCGGACCAATGCTACCATCTGATGAGAGCAAGGATTTTAGATATTCTTCACTCTCCAATTGCCCGTATTTTGTTATGAAACTTTTAATACAATTCTTGCCAATTACTTCTTCTTCTTCATACTCTATTATTTCACAGCCTTTTAGATTATTCATCAAGACATTG
>JAEOUM010000207.1 GCA_016839275.1 Candidatus Thorarchaeota archaeon | reverse complement strand
TGATCCAGAGATACTCCAAACAGCTGCTAGTGACCTCTTTGAAACAATACAAAGAGATCTTGGAGTTCTTGATGAATAATAATTGGCTTTGTCTAGGTCAGTCCACCAGCTTCTAAGATCTTGATTGCTAACTCTAAGAATGCAGCCTCAACATTTATCCCTGTCTTTGCACTTGTTTCCAGGAATGATGTAATGACGCCATGACTAGCAATCTTTTCTGCAAGCTTCTGACCTTCCTCAGTGGTCACAATCGTCTGAGCCATCACAGGATTGTCTTTGAATTGGTCCCTTAGGTCTATCTTATTGGCGATGAGAACAATGGGTATCTTCTTGCCTGCATTTGTCCAGCACTCATCCACCCAGTTCATGAGATTGTCAAAGGATCCACGTTCGACAGTAGAATAGACTGCCAATGCACCTTGTGCTCCTCTGTAGAAAGTGGAACGCACGCTCTTGAAGTGTTCCTGACCAGCAAGATCCCAGATCTGAATACTAACATCATGGCCGCCCTCAAGTTGCATCTTCTTGACTGCAAAGTCAGCACCGATGGTAATCATGTAGTTAGCGCGAAAACCTTCTCCCATGTAGGTTCTACGGAGACTAGTCTTTCCGACGCTTCCGTCTCCCATCAAAACGACCTTGAACAGTGCAGTGACCATATTATGCACCCTACCTGAGTTAGTATCCTCTCTCTGGACACTATCGCGCTAAAGAGTTTTCCACTATTTGAGTGTATTCTGATTAGACAATGGTCATCAGAGTGGGCATAGTCGCTCTAATGATTATTATTCCTATGCGGAAATAGTCACTAACTAGTGCAGATTTCAAGGACTATGTCATCTTCGTCGTATCATGATAACTGCTCCGACAACAATGATTGCACCTACACCGCCAATGATTAGCAGCATATCAGTTCCAAGTGGAAAGCTGCTATATACTGTCACAATGACTGTATCAGTAACTGAATTTAGCAACATGTCGGTAACGACAATGGTGAAGTTCCACACGCCTACATCAAGGTCATCAAGACTGAAGTGAATCCATCCAGAGATATACCCACTATTAGTGAGAACTATAGATCCAGAATGAACTAGAGAACCATTCCTGTACACATCATAATCATAGGGATATTCTACATCATGAGTGTTCCAGAGTATCTCTTCTCCAGTCGTACCTACTGTGAAGTTGATGTCATCGGGAGAACTGACTGTTGGAACATGCCAGTCAGTGAACAGTGACATGTAGTGTGTCCGAGCCTGTGTAGTGCTGTCATGAGCGACTATTGTGACATTGGCTAGGTAGTTATCACCATTTGCTAGATAGTACCAAGCTGTGACATTGTAAATCGAGTCTAAGAACTCAAACCCGTACTCAAAACCCCAATAGAGGTATTGCTGTACGGAAGGTGGTTGAATTATCTCGGGCGCTATTGTTCCATGAGGGCCATCCGTCCATTGTTCGACAAGGGGAGCATAGGTGTCATTTGAACGGCCAGTAGGAACTGCAAACCTGCACCAATATCCTGCAGCCAGTCCGCCATAAGTGAAGATATTATCGAAACCACTTTCTTCAGAGGTGGACTCACCAAACGGGATAAAGGCGGTTACAGGAACAGTAGGTATGTCCATCCAGTCATCTAGTTCGTCAATATCAGACACACCTGGTGGCAGCTCTAGCATATCAGGAAGAGGTGAATCAATTCTGAAACTAATGATTTTGTCGTCAACAAGTCCATCAGAAATGAGTCGATAATCAATGAAATCACCTTCTTCAAAACTCCATTGAAGACCAACGGCAGCAGCATCAACTTGAGAAACGCTAAGAAGCGTTACGACAAAGAGTGAAGCAATTATTAGTATAGATATACGTTTCATGTAACATGACCTCTGCGAGCCGCATCGAAAGCATCTATTAAGTCTGATTATGACTTCTTGGTGTACGATTTCCTTGGTTACTTTTGGCTGATGGTGCCAATCTAAACCCTTAGTCGTTTTTCATCATCATGAATTGTTTTCCACAATTCTGGCAGATGACTGAACCGTCTGCCTTAATCTTCTCCTTAGGATAGACATAGGCTGAGCCGCAATTAGGGCATTGGGTACCTCGGGATTTTATCTTTGCTTTCTCTATACTAATCTCCCAGCCACGTTCATTCGCGAGATTGGCAAGGTCTTTTACAGCACGTTTTCCGGGGTCATCAGAACCTACGACTGAATCTAGAGAGGGTAAGCCACCACCTGCTCCTAATATGGTGACTTCACACTTTTTCAAGTTCTTATCATGATCAAGAGTAATCAGGTTAACATGACCTGCAAAGACTCCCGTCCATTCAAATGTGAACACCCCTATTGTGTGTTCATGTATTCGCCATATCCGAGAGTAGTCAGCTCCATGCTTTTCTTTGAGGAGTCTGATGACTTCTTCTGCATCTGGACAACGAATTATCACTTTGTAGGCCAATTCTCAACTACCATGTGCGTGTTGGTGTGAGGTGTTATAGGGTTTACTTTCGGGAGACCGTCCCCCTCGTCTGTATCCTATTGAAAGTACGGGTCTCACTAGTAAAACCCACAATCGCCGAGGATACTAAGTAATGGCTGGACGAGTCAAGTCCAGACAGACGCCAAAGAGGATGCAGACGTGGGACGTACAGTCCGTACCTTCAGAGATGCAATCAGGATTGAAGAGGCTCGCTGGAAAGAGTTCAGACGGACCCTCAGGCCAGCCCAAAGAGAGGTCTTTGATAAGATATTCGACCATGCAAGAAGCCTGGCAGACGCGGGTACGATGATTCCCACGCCACGCATTACAGAGGTCATCTTCCTCTCTGCAATCCTCAGGATACAGGAAGAGATTGACTCGATTGGAAAGAGAGTCCAAGCACTAGAAAAACTACCGGAGGAAAGCACTCCCTGATGAGCAAGACCGGATGGCTCCTAGATGCTAATGTGAATCACGAGCAGGAGGCACTGACCCTCTGGATTAAGACAGAGGGAAGGACAAGGGGCTACACCTATCGTGGATTCAACCCCTCAGTCTTCGTCAGTACTGATATTATCAGAAGTAGGAACTGGACTGAAGCGGACATTCTGCGAGCTGTCCTCGAGCACCCGAAGGCTGTTGACGCAATAATTGTGCACAAGTTCACGAGTGTCTACGATGAGGAGAAGACCCCAGTCCTGCAAGTGTTCACTACACCAGATGCGTTACAGGATGTGGCGAAGGACCTAGAGCGGTTGCCTGGAGCCACAGTGTTCCATGCAGATATTGACCCGGTTCAGCAGTTCTTCATAGCCAATGAGCTGTTTGCTTTTGGGCATGTCGAGTTCGATGTGAGGGGCGAGGAGGTCATCAGTATCAGATGTCTTGACAAGCGTGAGGACCCGGAGTATGATATTCCAGAGCTTGAGATGCTTGACTTTGAGGTGCTCATTGCCACAGAGCAGATCTTTCCCAAAATGGAGGACCGGATTCAACACATCGAGGTGTATTGTAGAGAAGGAACTGTGTATATCGAGAATGAGGATGAGGGAGAGATTCTCAGACGGTTCCAAGAGATCATCGATGAGATAGACCCTGATGTAATAATAAGTAGAGGAGGTGATGATAGTCTCTTCAGATATCTCAGCATACGGTCCAAGATCAATGGGGTGCAGCTGAGATTATCCCGAGATGGAACTCCACTGAATGTGGTCTACCGAGAACCGCAGTCGTTTTGGCAATACAATCGAATCATGTTCAGATCAGGAACACAAGTCATACTGAATGGGAGAATTCACATTGACCGGGGAAAGACGGGAATGCACTTCTATGCACCCATGGGATTAGAGGGGGTCGTAGAGAGCTGTCGGCTTTCCTTGGGTCGACCGCAAAGGGTCTCACGAATGTCAATCGGTGCGGTAAACGCGGCTGTGCAGTTTTACAATGCCTACAAGATGGACATCCTCATACCCCCAGTCAAACGCAACCCGGAGTTCTTGAAGTCAATCACCGAATTGACATCCATAGATAGAGGGGGTCTCATCTTCCAGCCGAAACCAGATATCTATGAAGACATTGCAGAGTGCGACTTCTCATCAATGTACCCAACACTAATGGTCACGAGAAACATCAGCCCAGAAACAATCTGTACGAGGACCAAGTGCCCCTATGATTACCAGTATTGTATTGAGATTCCCCAACAGAGCTTCAAGATATGCACACATAGGCGAGGAATAGTATCCAAGTCATTGGAGATGCTTGTCAATAGACGGACAGATCTCAAGAAACTGATAGAGGAAGGGCAGGACGCGAAGAAGTACGAGTTCATTCAGAACACTCTGAAAGGGGTACTGGTCTCATGTTTTGGATATCTAGGATTCAAGAACGCAAAGTTCGGAAGAGTAGAGGCACATACTGCAGTAACTGCACTTGCAAGGGAGGTCATGCTTGAAACCCAAGAGATTGGAGAAGAGATGGGTTTTGAGATGCTGCACGGCATTGTAGATTCTGTATGGTTGAGAGCAAGTGAGGGACCTGTGGAATACGAAGCCATTGTGAAATTCTGCGAACGTGTGTCCAAGAGAGTCAGTATCAAGATGTCACCAAAAGGAGTCTACAAATGGATGGTTATCCCATCATCACGACTACATCCATCAATCGCCCCACTAAATCGGTATTATGGAGTCTACAGAAATGGGGAGGTCAAGACACGAGGGATTGAAACCCGAAGACGGGACACCTGTCTCTATGTTGGAGACTGCCAGATGGCCATGATAAAGACACTAGCCCAAGCTAATGATAAGACGGGCTTTTTACAACGTATACCCGAGGCATACGAGGTCTGTCAAGGATATATGGAGAAACTCTATGACCATGATGTCGATTTAAGAGATTTAATTCTTAACGCAAACCTGACTAGAAACCCCCACGAGTACCGTGCTGTATCGAGAGCTGCGGTCGTGGCGCAACAGCTTGTAAAGGCAGGACAGGAACTTCACGCAGGTCAACGGGTCAGATATATCATGGTCGATGCAGATTCAGAGAATCCATTGCGAAGAGTAAAGGCATTAGAGCTCTTTGATGAGTCGACTAGATATGACCCAAAGGCCTATGCAGAGCTATGTCAGCGAGCCTTTGAGAACCTAATTCCAGCTCAGTACCTCGGACCATTAAGAGAAAGAGATCAAGATCAGTTGCTGCTGACTACTCAGTGACCGCATGTGCCTGCATTGCAATCCGTGGTTTTAGTTCACGAATCGGGATACCCGTTTCGCGAGATACACGCTCCATATCATCAGCTTCCGGTTTTATGTTTATGATACTCCCATCAGTTGTGCGGGATATTTTAACGCGAATCATGTACTCTTTGTCATCAATCTCTAACCTGCAGACAATAGTTTCACGGGCAGCCTTTAATCGTTGCCAAGTTGTGTATCTGATACCAATAGTCCCAAGATGACGAATCATGATCTCAGCTATGCTCTTGAGACCTGTTTTGGTAGCAATGACCTTTACTAGGAAGCATGGCCGATTCTTCTTGCCAAAAGCTGGAATGATAATCACATCATATGCAAGTCCTTCTTCGAGGAGAGTGTCGAATAGATTGCCTAGAATCTCTCCATCCACGTCATCAACATTTGTTTCAATGACAATAACTTCATCAGCATTCCACTCATCAAGCACATCTATTCGCTCCTCAGCCTTCGACTTAGAATCTGCAGCTGGCTTTTCTTCCTTTACAGTCGTTTTCTTTGTGTCTTCCTTAGGAGGTGAAACTGGTTTCTCATCTTCCTGAACGACAACTTCGCCAACCACTATCCGCATCATGTTGGGAAGTTTACCAAGATCGCGGGAGCCAAATCCAATCCCCTGATTCTGCGTGATGAAGTCGTCATAACTGTCCACGTAGACTTTCGTGATAGCTGCTATGAGGGCAGCTCCAGTTGGAGTCAATACTTCAGTCTTGGCATCACCATTATGGAAGAGAACATCATGAGCCACAAGAATCTCAGCTACAGCGGGTACAGGAACCTCAAGCTCGCCATGTTCGGTTGTAATGGACCCACTACCTACTGCAACTCGTGTTGCAACGAAATCAGCATCTTCCAGTAAGCCTGCACGTTCGAGTAGAAATGCTGTGCCTACGATATCAAGTATGGTGTCAATGGATCCAGTTTCATGAAGGGTCAGATCAGATATAGGTTTGTTATGAGCTCTGCTCTCTGCCTCAAAGATGATTGTGAGTGTGTCCTTGGCAAGATTCTTCGCACGAGGAGTCAATTCGACCTCTTCTGCCACAGCCATTAAGACTTCCATCATAGAATCAGGATCAAGCCGGATTGCAGAATTACGCGTTATTTGCAATTGCCGACCGGTGTGCCCTGAATGAGACATAGAAACGACAGCCAACCTAAAAGACGGATCATATATGAGTAGGCTTGCTGCAACAGGCAAAAGAGCATCATCTTCTCCAATGAGGTCAATCAAGGCAGATAGGAACATATCTCCAGATGCACCTGCATTTGCGACGTCAATCAAAACCTGCTTTTTCGCCAAATATCCTCAGACTCCTGCCTTTGCTCCACCGAAGAGAATTCTCATCTATCAGAACCTTATGTTTTTTTCGAAGATGAACAGATTCAAACGTCGATGATTAACATCTATTTCATAAGACCCAGACTAAATAAGAGTGTCAGATTGTATTACCTCGACGCCATTGGTCAAAGATGGCCATATACATACACTCTGATGGAGATATCCACATCTCTGATGAATCGAATGACTGATCGACGAATTCTGCAGGAGCATCACGAATCAAGGCAGCTGGTACTGATTCATTTGATTCACCCATGACAGCAGTGCAGGCGGACGCCAAGTTATCTGCAATAGCCCTGCGCGTTATTCGTAGCTCATTTCCAAAAAGATCTTTGCGCCCTCGGTCGTCTGCCACTGGTCTAAATCCAGCAACACCCAGGGCCATTCCAATGTTGCCGAGTCGTAGTGGTTGCGTTCTGCTATCTATAATCATGACACCAATAGTCTTCCCTGTACGTCTCTTGACTTCATCTCGTAGTTTTTCTGCACTTGCTCGTGAATCAAGAGGAAGTAATGATGCGAATCCTGAAGGGACGTTCGATTTGTCAACACCTGCATTCGCCATTAGTGTGTTATTTTTTATTGTAAGAACCACGTGAGGAATGCCGCCGAGGATGTCATCAGCCTCTTGGATGATAAGTTGGGCTACTTCAGGAAGCAGCTCGTACTTCATTGCAAGTTTTGTAGCTTCCTCCGAAACCGTGACATCTGCCAACTTCACAACCCTTCCCTCTGTTGTGCCAAGAGGTGTTTCAGCTACTGTAATGATGTCATTGTCTTGGATTTCAATCCCTATAGAAGAAAGTCCCTCTAGTAGCACATCAAGCAAGTTGTCATTCTCTGTAATAATACGGGTTTTGATTGGATACACAATCACTTCTAACGACCTAATCAGTCCAATGACAGTCACAAGATAAAGACTCCCACTGAATGATATGTTTGCCCTTCAAAGATGCCCAAAACTCACTTCAATTTCTTTCCCTGTATCTTCATTCGCTCGGCCATAATACAACGATCGCCCCTTCGTCCTCCCATAGGATGTTGGGTTGTACCCATCGAGTTCATGCATCTTGCAGCTACGGCAGCTCCCATCGCGAGACCATCCTCAACGAACACAAGCTGATGCGAAGTTGTCCACAGCTCTCCATTATTCAATTGGAGACCTTCAGCGACGAATTTTGGTTTCTGACCTGTTGTGATGGCTCGACCTGTGAGTCCCAAGGAGGTGTCGTTAAGGATAAGGTTCTCTGACTCAGCAGTACTCACAATTCGTTGCACAATCCAAGCTTGCAATAGATCAATTAGAGCAAGAAGTTGCATTTCTTTTTCTTGATTAGCCAGCATTGATCCGATTTTCTCCAATCTTTTTAGATCAGCATCGACACCGATCAAAATAACATTAGATTCCTCTGCAGCCTCAGTGTTAACTGGAACTGTTCCAAAACGAGATACACCACCAGGGACACGGTCAATCCGGATAGTTTTCTGAGCCTGCTCAAGACACTCAAAATTAACATCCACAGACGACGATTTTCTGACTCTAGGAAGATCAAGAGTACATCCAATCCCGGGTTTGACTAATCCAGATCCACGAGTGAGTGCATCAGGAATTGCACCAGCCAACCCAGCAAACGAACCAATCGTACGGGCATATGGAAATCCATCGTCAGTAATGCGCCCAGCCAGAGTCGTTCCAAAATCCAGAGTCATCACAGGATTCCTGAAATCAATTGAAGTTCCCTTCACGGCACCCTTAATACCCGCAGTAACGAGCTCGCCCTCCATTTCATTTGCTACAACCTCAGTGTTTGCGGGGGGAAGTGAAGAAGCTATTGCACCATCAAAATACACTTTCTTAAGCCAAGTGAAATCGTGAAGAGATGGGGGTAGGTTCTCAGCTGAAATTGCCGCAGTCATTTTTCGGGGAGGAATACCAGCATTAATGCATCCATCAGCAAGCGCTTGTACAATTGCACCGACCTCGGATGGACTAGCAAAGCTTGCAGTGACACCAGTTGATCGTACGACAAAGTGAAGGTCTCTATGAATATCTATTCCAGATCTAGATGTGACTGAGGTTAACACACTTGAAACCATTTCAGCAACAGAATCACGCGTTAAAGGAACGCCAAACACAGTTTCGCCAAATATGATTTCGTCGGACCTTGGAGGACGCACATCACGGGTCATACGTACTTCTTTCTCAATCTCAAATATCTCTCCGGATTTCAAATTCGTTGTTACAAGTATGCATTTCGTAGTGGTGTTTCCTAATTCAACAGAAGCTACTGTGAAGAAAGGGCCAATTCTAAGAGAAGACAACCCGATTGCCTTCGGTCTTAGAACTCTGTGCATGATCTTTCTCACCTTTCAGAGCAATTTCTTGAACGGATGCCCTGCATCTGGTTCAATACCAAATTCCAAGTACCCAGACTCCGCCACGAAAACATCACCCATAGCAATGACTGGGAATACACGGTCAGCGTTCTCAATCGGTCCGTAGAGTACAAAATCGGCGCCCATCATTTGTACAATGATATTTGAGGCAATATCAGCTGTATAAAATGCTTCACGATCTATCTTCTTGTATTTTCTTAACCAGGTCCAAGACGAGGGAGCATTATGTACTCCAGAGCCAGTAGGCAGACCATATACCGTCTTTGCAACTAGGGTAAAAGCTACAGCAGAGCCGGCACCTGCACCCATAGCTGTTACCGCAGTATCTATCAGGGGTTTTGTCACTCCGACATCCTGGCACAGCTCAAGAAGACCTTTTTCTCTCTCCAAGACAGGTTTCTCAAGAACAGCTCGTCTACCTGCAATTGTTGAATCTTGAGGATTAAAAGCTAGCACAATGGCGCATTCATGGCGTAATTCCTTGAGGGCATCAATCTCCTCTGATGTTGCGGATACATTGATTGAGTTGTAGATTGCTTGATCTGAGAGACCTATCTCTTCAGCGTGTTTCAAACCAGCGATTCGCACCATGGGCTCTGTCGAGTCTACTAAGAATGGAGCGTTTGTAATGTCAGTGACAAAATCGATATAATGAAGCATTGCCTCTTCAGACTCGGAGAAGATCTGAACGAGGGCGGGATTCCCTGTCATTACAGACATCTCATCCTGTTTGAGCAATAGTGATCTTGCTTTTTCCTTGTCGAAAGCACCTTTCTTTGCATCTTCAACGATTTTGTGTCCCCCATAGAAGATGGTTCCTGCAAGAACTGTTGGTACCTCGCCAAGATTTCCACCAATCTTGACACCACCGATGTTATGGATAATTTGCTCTTTCTCAAATACAAACAAAGATGCTATTCCTCCTTTCCTACTAGTAGGGTTCCTGTGTCACTACTTCTCACTTCAATTATGATTTGTGAAGGGTGATCTGTTATAGTTGCGTGAGCTTCTTGTTTAGTCACAAGAGAGCTTGTATGATCCAAAAGTATACCATATTCAGGAATGAGCATAATATTGGCACTTACGCCTACCTGTCGTGTCTTTCTTGTCGTAGCTTTAAAGTCAATCCAGATTGCTTCTTTTGAATAGGGTGCAGATTGTTGTTTCGCAAGAAATACTGCTTTCTCTTGAATCAATGCAGGGTCTAGAACATTAATCATATCGATAAGCGCTACTTGTTCTCTGAATCTTTCTATGCCTTCGAGTGGCACATTCTCAATGTAGGGGATTGCGCCTTCAGCATTGATAATTTTCCTTGTACTAGAATCCACTCCGTTATGAAATAATGCTCGCATGGTTCGTCCAGTCAAGTGACCAGGCACCTCGGGACCTGCGAGAATGAGATATCGTATATTTGGGTTTGATATCACATTTATGATTACGCGCTCTATCCCAATATTCTCAGTCTTGCAAGAACCTGCGATGGCATATTCTCCGGGGATCTCAATCTTCTTGCCCAGTGTGCAGATGGCTACTGAATTTGATGGATCCTTAACAACGAAATCCCCAGGAACAGGAGGCCATTCATGTTCATTACTCATTTGTTTAACCTCCTATTGATACGTCGGGGGATCAAAAAGAGGTCTGTCTATTCCAATTACACTATTAGCTTCAGCTCTTGCTGTCGCTCTTGCCGTCGATATGAGAGCACCTGAAGCGAACACCACTGTTGTTCTTATCATCGCGCCATACATAATTGCATCGGTCGC
>JAEOUM010000206.1 GCA_016839275.1 Candidatus Thorarchaeota archaeon | reverse complement strand
AGGTTTACTCAAGTGAAAAGAAATAGCGGATATTTGAGCAGAGATAATCAATAGTATGTCATTATAATTGTCCAACAATAGCAATCGTGGTCATAGGCTCTCAAGATCTTTCTTTTAGTGGTTGATTCGAGGAAACATACATTCTACTGCTTTATTTAGGAGAATGAACCGGAACCCTTAGTCGCTGAGTGTAAGATAGATACATTATCACCGAGATACCAAAACCAGCAGTTATCAGTAAAATCCAAGGATTCATTTCTACTGGATGGAATGTACTACTATAATAAATCGTCACCATAACAGACCATGACTTTGTTTCTATTTCATCTGTAGCAACAAGAGTGAAATTATGGGTGGCTAAAGCAAGTTCACTAGGTGCGATAGTATGGATGACACTGTTCTCTCCCGCTTCTAGAACTCCACTCTCTGAAATGGTACCGTTATGTAATAGTTGGTAAGAAATTGAGTTGGATGTTGTTGTGTTTATCGTCCATGAAATCACATGTTCTTCAGATACATTGGAATAATACAGAGGCCCGGATGTGCCTGACAGGATTAAAGTTCCCTCATCAGAAACCACATTTTTCTTGATTTCAATGGCAGTGGCAGGTGTCCATAAAGAACCAAATAAAACGAGTAAGGTAACTGAAAGGAATATCATGCCGCGCATATTACTTTCCATCAAAGCTGTACTCCTGAGCTGAATGGAATTATAACTCCGAAACTCAATTATACTATACTTTTGAAAACTTATAACACTTTTAATTGAAAAGTAATTGATTGCAAGGGATTAATCAACCAAATCATCGTTTACTTTGCAGAGGGGCAAACCTCTTTAGGGTATAAATTTCGGCCACACTTGGCGATCTATTCTATGAAAGACTATGATGTAGTTCTAGCAAGTGGTGCAGAGCATCTTCAGAGTCGATTTGAAGAATTGGGATTCCGAGTCTATACATCTGACCTAAATTATGATTACAAGCGGATGTTTCCGAATGCTGATATATATGTGAAGATAGGCAAAGTCGCTCAGCTCTCTGGTCGAAAGGTTATGATAGTCCAGAGTTGTACAGGATCTGGTCCAGCTGAAAACGAACAATACAGTACTTCAGACCGTGTTGTTGAGCTATTACTTCTACTAGACATGTTATCGAAACCACTTCATGTAGAGAAGATTGGCCACAAGCAATACACTTGTACACCTATCCCACCACCAAAGAGTGTAGAAGTTGTCCTTACATTTCAACCATTTGCTCTGCAAGACAAGTCCTTTGAAACTGGTGAAGCATCGTCTGGAAGATGGGCCATAGAATCGATTGCAAAGCTCTGCAATAAAGTGCATGTGGTAAGTCCGCATGCTCCTGATAGTCTTGAATGGGTGCGGGGACTGAAGGATAAGGGGCTTTACAGGATTATTGATGTAGTTCCAGATTTAGTCGAATTTGCGAAGAAAGAATTCGATTTCGAAGAGTGTGTAGTCATTGCACCAGATGAAGGAGCACAGGAACGTTACAAAATCGATGGTTATGGAAAGAGTAGAACGAACTCCTTTAAGGTTGAGCTTCATGGTGATCTTGATGTTAAGGATTTGAATGTAGTTGTCATCGACGATTTGACAAAAAGTGGAAGTACACTTCTAAAAGCCCGAGACAGATTACTGGAGCAAGGAGCTAAAGAAGTTATTCTAGCAGTAGCTCATGTAGTCCCTCTCTTAGAGAGAGGCGAGGAGCTTCTTGAAAGATTGATTGAGAAGTGCAATGGGAAGATAGTAACTTCTAACACTGTGAATACTGAAATATTTGGAAAAGAGCACCCAAATCTTTGCTATAATATTGTGAATACTCTAGTGGAAACACTCTGATTCTAGATTTCTATGAATCAAGAAGACTTACTGCTCTATCTTTAGCTGTCCATGATTTTGAAGAACTATGTTCGACCAATCCTCTCTTCTCAATATCTATTTCCACCTTAGAGTTCACTGCTAATAGAATCGCGTTGCTTAATAAAAGAAGTCGCAATTAGATAAGAACGTAGATTTCGAAAGCCTTTTCTCAGCCGCATTCTCCGCTTTCGTGGTCATGACATGGAGCCAGATAGGGAATATCACATCGGAATCGCTCGGGACGAGATTCCAGAATTAGTTCTATTACCAGGCGACCCCGATAGAGCAAGGAAGATAGCTGAGGACTACTTTGATCATCCAGCTGAGATAGCAAAACGCCGGGAATATTGGAGTTTCAAGGGCAAATGGAAAGGAGTTCCGATAGGAGTATGCTCCACAGGTATTGGTTGTCCATCAGCTGCGATAGCCCTTGAAGAACTAGTAAAAGTGGGATGTAAGACATTCATTCGAGTAGGAACTTCTGGAGCAATTAACCATGATGTCAATACAGGTGACATAGTAATATTCACTGGTTCAGTGCGTGATGAAGGAACATCAAGACAGTATGTCCCTATTGAATTTCCTGCGATTGCTCATCCGGACGTTGTAAGAGCACTCGATACTGCGGCTAAGATTAGAAACATTCCGTATCATGTTGGAATTGGACATAGTAAAGATGCATTCTATAGCGAGCATCCTGCATATGTTGCAGAACCTGAGACTATGCGGCAGAAATGGGGAACAATGAGAACTGCTGGGGTATTAGCCACAGAGATGGAGTCAGCAGCCCTTTTTGTGATTGGTCATCTTAGAGGAGTGAGAGTTGGTTGCGCATGTGTTGTCGTCGGAGAGAATGTTGACAAGGAAGCGAAGATAATAGGAAAACCCCCACTAGACAATCTTGTGACTGTAGCCCTCGATGCTCTGGTTTCTCTGAACAGCCCGAAACTAGATGTCACTGAACCATAACTTCTTCTGGACTGAGATTAGTAGATTCTCAGCAGCACGTCTATCAAGACCAGTTATATTTGCCAATTGGTCAGGACTTGTAGCCACTAGTTCAGTTGTCGTTCCAATCCCCGAGTTCAAGATTAAATTGATAATTGGGTCTGTTGTACCT
>JAEOUM010000205.1 GCA_016839275.1 Candidatus Thorarchaeota archaeon | reverse complement strand
GATTGGTTCCAAATAGATTATCCTGAAGTTGAAATCACTTGGCTGAATGGAACATCAATTGGATTATGGGCGTTTGTATTGGTCCCTGCTGGAAATCTATTTCTGCCAATGGGCAATTGGTCACTTATGGACTCCCTAGCTGGAGCTCGCACAGATATCTATGATTTCACATTGGATGCATCAAATACATACTACTGGGGCTACTCATACAAGATTGATGGTATCAATCCAAATGAAACAGCCATCGTACATGTTGACTTCCTGAAGAGTGATGGAGGTCTTGCCCACTACAGCCTTGAAGTCATTAATGCTACCACGAGTGCTACCTTAGCTACTGCATCACTTGTGAGAGAAGGTCTTCCAACGACCTCCGGTGGTTTCACATTGCCATCATGGATTACAGATAACATTCTATACATTGGCATCGGTGTTGTAGTGCTTATTGTAGCTCTAATCTATTTCAAGAAAAGATAAGTCATGAGAGTGCGTTCTGCGCCTCTCTCTCCTTTTTATTTACAGGCGATCCCAAAGATTTTGAGCAGATTTCTTAGAAATTTCTGCAACATTCTCATCAGATGTGAGTTTCAATCGATGATCTTCAACAACCTTTACTCCCCCGACAAATACATCTCTAACATTGGCGCCACTGAATGAATTTAGTAGGTGTCCAATCACAGACTCTTTTGTCAAAGGCGTTGGAATATTCTTCCCATCTAGAATAACGATGTCTGCTTTTTTTCCTTTCTCCAAGCTACCTACTTGATCCTCCAAATTATAACATCGGGCTCCATCGAGAGTTGCCATTCTGAAGATTTGTTCAGGACCAATCGCACTTGGATTTCCACTTGCAAGTCTATGAATGGTGAGTGCACAACGCATGTTTTCAAATGGGTCGTAGATCCAACCATCATTTCCAAGCCCTACACAAATCCCTCTATTCAACATCGAAGGCACTGGTGAAACTCCAACTGCATTCAACATATTGCTCATCGGATTATGCGCAACACATGATCCACTTTTTGCAATCAAATCCATCTCATGGTCATTGACATGGACACAGTGTGCGAGAACAGTTTTTGGTCCGAGAACTCCAAGCCGGTCTAATCTCTCAACAGTGCGCTCCCCCGAGTTTTCTAAATTGTGATAGAGATCAACAAGGCCTTCTGAGGTATGAACGGTAATCGGCACATCCAGTTTCTCTGCTTCTTTCACGGTTTTAGTTACAATCTCATCACCGACTGTGAATGACGCATGAATACTCATCATCCCAGATATGAGCGTATCCTGTTTCAATGATTTAATGAACTGAATTCCCTCGCGGAGCCCTCTCTTTGCTTCTTCTGGATTGTGTCGCTCTGTCATTTCAAAGGCTACTATCCCACGCATGCCAACTTCTCTCGTCCCCCGTGCAATCGCCTCCAGACTGCCGTCAATTGAGTTTGGGCCTGAGTATGTATCCGCATAGAGAGTAGAGCCATTACGGAGCATGTCTGCAGATGCTGAAAGTGCACTTGCATAGGCATTTTCCACAGTCAATGCTTCATCTACGGGCCACCAGACTCTTTGAAGAACCTGAGCGAAATCTGTTGGAGGTTCAATATTCAAAGATGCCCCACGAAGTAGAATACCATAAAGATGAGTATGTGCAGTGATTAATCCTGGGATTATGACACACCCTGAAGCGTCAATAGTCTGTTCTGCACTTGCGTATTTATCATCCGGACCAATGCTGGTGATTACACCATCTGATACTCTGATTTGCCCTCTTTCATAGATTGTTTCTCTCTCATCACCTGTTACCACAAGTCCATTCTCAATCAAAAGTTCGTCTGACACAGGTCTCGCTCCTCACTAAGATAATTGACTGCTCACTCATTAGTTTTGCGTGAGTTCTTCAGAGTTCAATATCAACGTAGCTCACGGTGTCTTTTTTCGAACGATAGACAATCCCCTGCTTTTCAAGTTCACCCAGAGCTTTATTGAATTCCTCATCTGAAAGTCCCGCATCAATGCATTTGGTCGATAGAATATTCAATGGCACATCTTTCCCCACCTCTTCAGCCACTCTTTGCATTACCAGAATGAATCGACTTGTCGCTGGTATTGTAGGATCAAGTAGAAGCGATTCCGAATCCATCTTCTTGACTGGTTGCTCTTCAACAGCAGTTTTCTGAGCTCCGAGAAGCGCAGAGAGAAGAATTGATTTTTCCTCTTCATTGATCTGTCCATCAGATGTTGGAGTTTCTTCCTTTGATAAATCAGCTAAACTGACTCCTTCTGGAGTTGTATCGAGGGATTCCATCATAACGCTCGATTCCTCATCTGAGGAAACCATCTCCATTATCTCAATCATAGGATCCGTTTTTTCTCGTTCAATTCCAAGCCACTTGACATCAATGTCTTTGTTCCCTTGTGCCGCTTTCAATAATTGAGACCGGAATCTTTTCTCTAGTTTCTTACGCTGGTTCTTAAGAGTTGTATCTTCACAGGCCTCAACGCCTAGTAAGAGCAGAGTTCTTTCTGCTTGAGTCCTCACACGAGTATGGCTCTCGGCCAATAGATGGCTCAAGACTGTAAAGAGAGCAGGCATTTTTGTCGCCTCGATTTTCAGGTTTTCTAGCAGTGCTTGCTTCACTTGCCAGTTCGTATCAGCTACAAGCTCCATTACGAGTCCGGATGCTGATCTTATTCCTGTAGCTGCAATGGCTCCTGCAATCTCTACTCTCTCCTGCCAAGTGCTTTTTTTGAGAAAAATCTGTAGATGACTCTGAGTTGATTGATCGATAATGCCACAGATATACGGAATAAGGTCTCTTCGGTATCTGGCTGCTTGCTTACTCAATAGACCGATTATCCTCTTTCTATCGCTCTCTGGAAACATACTGAGAGTGGGAACTGCTCCTAGTGAAATACCCTTTACATTATCCCGAATTTGTTTGAGAATCCAATTCTTTCCATTAAGACCTAAGTAAACCATCAATTCAAAAACCACAGGTTGATGTTCACGTCCTAATCCTTCGAGATTTTTAATCCAATTCTTCTGCTCTTGTGCAGATGTTGGCCCTCCTGTTTGATTGAACATCTCCTGAATACCCTGTAAGACCTGCTCGCGTTCTGCTGGGTTCATCTCCTTGAGCGCAGAGAAGAATTCGTTCAGATAATTGCCATAGGCGTTCTTTCCAGCAACAGTAAAAGCCGCTTGCTTAACATTTCGATCTTTAACGGTTACCAAGTCGAGAGCCTTGGGGAGGAGAAGTCGACTGATTGGAGTAGCTGCAAGGCGACCCACTGCATCATACATAATTCCTAAATTTGGTGAATCGATATCCCAAGCAATTTTCTGTAAGGTCTGTAGAGCTTTGATTTCCTTCTCGTGGGTATCAAACGACTTCGCCTCACTCATTTCGCTTGCCGCCTCCTGCTTTTCTTTCCAGGTTTTTCTTGCGTCTTCTTCCTTGCTTTTTTGCCATTCTCTTCAAGGAAATCAGTCAAAGGCCTTACTACCTCGGCTTTCTTGCGCTTCTTTGTGGATGTTTCCTTTTCGTCTGCTTCAACCTCTTGAACGATTCCTCCATTAAGTGTCACTTGTTCGGTTGGAGTGGCTGGTTGAATTCTTGTACTTCGATTAACCTCTATCTCAACTAATTGAAGGTCATACGCTTCAAGAAGCAATGGTACCCGAGGATCATCAGAACTCAGTTTGGTCTCCATTATCATTTGTTCTCTAAGAAAATTACTGCCCAGTATTGATTTCTCAAGTTTTGTTAGATCCAGTTTTCCTCGACTGATTTTAGGTTTC
>JAEOUM010000204.1 GCA_016839275.1 Candidatus Thorarchaeota archaeon | reverse complement strand
ATCCAAAAATCGAAGTTCATGAGCTTCAGAAATTAAAATCTTGGCGCTGAAATTCAATATATTGGTCACAGGAGACCATAGTCTCCTGTTTTCCATAATCTATTCTATAGAATATTCCTCTCCCTTTCTAAGTAGGACGACTTTTATTGATGACTTTGACTCAACTTCTGTCTTGAAAGGTGTAGGATCCTTGTCCCAAAGATGCATCGGTATTACGACCTTTGGCTTGATCATCAATGCCGCATCTGCTGCATCTTTAGTATCCATTGTATATGTGTCTCCAGCTGGAAGCAGCGCAACATCTATGCCAGCTGTGCTCAATTGCTCCATCTCTGGTATTAAGTCAGTATCTCCAGCATGGTAGATTTTCTTTTCCTCAACCTTCAGGATATATCCTGCACCAAGTCCCTTGGGGTGAAACGGTTCGCCATTAGGTCGAAGTCTCTTCACGTTATATGCCTGAGTTCCTATAACATGGAATCCACCAGACATCTGCATAAATTGTCCTGGATCTACATCCCACATTACAATACCCTTCATCTCCTTTTTAAGAGCCCCTGGAGCAATCACTGGATTTCCAGGCTTACGGATTTTCTTAAGCAAGTCCTTGTCAAAATGGTCTTTGTGTCCATGTGTCACTAATATTAAGTCTGCAGGTTTGAAATCATCCTTCTTCAGACCCGTGTCTTTGGTGGATGGGTCAATGTAGACATTCTGTGTATCCGTCTTGATTTGGAAACTTGCATGAGCTAACCATCGAATTGTAACAACCATTCAAATCACCTATTCTCTTTATGACATCGCAGTGTATATCTGTTTCACATGACGTTCTAATGCTCTCATTAAAGATGTTGGTTCTGAAATCCTACAATGACACCTCATACCAGGCTGCATAATCTCTCGGATGATTCTGCGATAGGCACACAGTCATAACGTTTTTATCGGGACCACGTGTGCAACTTTCTCGCAAGGGCCCGTGGCTTAGACTGGAAAGGCTAGCATTGCTGGTCTTGGTCAGTTATAGCGCCGCTCTGATAAGGCGGATATCGCGCGTTCAAACAGAGAGGGAAATTCCCATCTGGAACTCATCGCGTCGGGCCCACCACTTCTTATTAGTTCTCTAGGACCTTAAATTTAGAAGCTGCAACAGAGAATTGGGTTACGAGAATGAATTTTGTATTGCTACTTCAATCTCCATTAGTCAACTTTGCTCAGATGATTGCCGTGTACCTCGCAGAAATCTGGGACTTTTTGATTTTTATAGGACAAATATCTGGATTCATTGTAGTTCTTGCAGGAGCGATTCTTTGGTTCACAGAGGTGAACATTGGTCGAGGAAGAGGTCTTGTGTTTGGTGGTATTCTTCTTTCTGTAATCATTGAATATTTTGTGCTGTTTCCACCAAGTTTTACCCTTCCGTGATTTCTATCTTGTTTCCGGAATATTGATACTCGTTTCTTTCCGCTTTTCTTAGGATTGCATTAATGCATTCCTGACTTCATTTCTTAGCAGTTCAATTCTATCGGGGGCATTACAGACTCCAAATTGATCGTGATAATCCCTGAACTCATCAGGATCCAATAAATTCAGAATCTTTTCTATCGCCTCAAGTTGTTCTTTGGACAGCTGGCTCATTGCTGATGAGAGAGAGGTGCCTGTCATACATCTTCAATTTGACACATTGAATATATTCTCGTAAGAAATTTCTATGTGCTTATTAGAACCGGATGTGACTTGTAATTGAACGGCGCCACGGTCCCTATTTTGCAACTAGTGTCTGTCGTTTCCGCTTCCCGGCGGTGTGGCGCCCTCACTTTTTCTCAAGAAGATATCGTTACAATTTGAGTCGAAATACGTATTCCTCATCCTGTATCGAGATTTTACTCTCCACGACCTTTCCAGTCTTATGAATAAAGCGAATCATAGGTTGGTTTTGAGGGTGTACATAGGCTATGAATGCCTCGACTCCCTTACTCTTTGCAATCCTCATAAGGTGGTTGAGTAAGAATGTTCCAATTCCTCTGCTTTGATAGTCATCATTAATGAGGAGTGCAAATTCTGCCTCATTCGTACTTCTGTTGAGAACATATCTTCCTGCACCAATTATCCTCTCAGTTTCGCCTTCTTCATCAGACTTTATGACTGCAACCACGCTGATATCACGAGCCTGATCAACATTGTAGAAATCTTGGAGAGTCTGTCTTCTCAGACTTCTTAGTGGGGTGAGGAATCTGAAATAGATGCTTTCCTCACTGAGACCATAGAACAACTCCTTGATACGGTCTGTATCGTCTGGACGTATAAGCCTGAAGTGCACATCTACTGGTCCATCTGGACCCTTGAATCGCTCCGTCATCTCATATTCGGTTGCGAAGTATGTTCCCTGCACAAGGAAGGGAACTTGATCCTCGAAGACATACCGCATCGTCTTAGCAGCTTCAAGGAGTTCATTTCTGAATTTTGGATTCGCTATGGCAATGAGTGATAATACACGCTCTCTGATGGTCTTTCCATACATGTTCGCCAGACCATACTCTGTGATTATTACATCTACGTCTCCACGAGTGGTTACGACGCCAGCGCCTTCGCTCAACTGGGGTACTATCCTTGACACTGTTCCATCCATTGCTGTGGAGGGTATACAAATGATGGCCTTGCCTCCTTGAGACCTCTTTGCCCCTCGAATGAAATCAACTTGGCCGCCGATGCCACTGTAGAACCTGTGTCCAAGAGAGTCTGCACATACTTGACCAGTGAGGTCAACTTCCAGTGCAGAATTAATTGCAATCATCTTCTTGTTCTGCCCAATTACATAAGGATCGTTAACATAAGCTGTGTCATGAAACTGAAAGAAAGGATTGTCATCAATGTACTCGTATAGTTTATTGGATCCCATGGCAAAGCTTGCAATCACTTTGCCTCTGTTGATTGATTTCTTTTTGTTGGTCACGATACCAGCTTCTATCAAAGGAAGCAGACTATCACTGAACATCTCGGTATGGATACCAAGATCTTGAACACCCGAATCCAGAAGGTTGTTACATACAGCCTGTGGGAGCGCACCAATACCAAGCTCCAGAGTTGACTCGTTCTCAACCAATCTTGCAACAAAGCTACCGATGAGATCTACTGTTTCAGTGATTTCATCACCCTGGAACTCTCTCAGTGGCTCATTGAAGGGAACAAGATAATCAATCTCTCTGATGTCAACAAAAGAGTCACCATGTGTTATTGGCATCTTCTCGTTGACCTGCGCTATGACGATATCAGCACTCTCTGAGGCGGCTTTTGTGATATCCACAGAGATTCCTAACGAACTGTAACCATAACGATCAGGTGGGCTAATCTGTATCATAGCGACATCTAGGGGCATTCTCTTCTGCCTGAACAGGTCTGGAATATCAGAGAGCATGATGGGTGTATAATCAGCACGACCATCTGAGACTGCATCCCTGATGTTCGCACTCACAAAGAAGGTATTATGCCGAAACTGTGTCTGAAATTTTGGATCTGCAGATGGTGTATCCCCGAGAGTGAGAAGGTGTACAATCTCGTTATCTGCCATCTGATTAGCGTGAGCCGCTAATTCTTGCACAAGATGGTAGGGCACACCACATCCGGTTCCAAGGAAGATTCTTGATCCACGTTTAACCTTCGTAATGGCTTTTGAGGCTGTCAGAATCTTGCTCTTGTATTTTTGAGTCCAATCAGTTGCAACCATAGGAAACCCCTCTGTTGTTAAGGGTGTGGTCTACACTCGATATAAAGGCGTTTCCAAGTGACATACTATGCAGAGAATGGTCAATTATTCATCTAGAAGACGGAAGGCTTTTAGTGTGGAACAAATCGCAGAGGATGTAATTTCTGACACTGTTTCAGGTGGACGTTATATGTCGGAACAAAAGATAGGAAATCGAAATTTGGTCGTCATAGGCGCAATTATCGTACAACTATGCCTTGGCTCCATTTATGCATGGAGTATTTTCCAAGGAAAATTGTATGAAACTATCGCTGATGGTGGCCTTTATGGATGGGACAAGCTCTGGTCAAATCTCCCATTTGCGGCTGGTCTCGCATCCTTTGCGTTATTCATGATTCTCGCCGGACGGTGGCAAGATCGTGCTGGCCCCCGAAAAGTTGCTACAATTGGCGGTATCTTACTTGGAATTGGAGTAATCCTTTCAGGACTAGTCGATATACTTGGATTTGCTGCTGATATGGTTCAGGGAACCTTGTATCTCATAATCACTTACGGAATTATTGGTGGCGCTGGTATTGGATTTGCCTATGTATGTCCGATTGCCGCTCTTGTAAAGTGGTTCCCAGATAAGAAAGGTTTGATGACTGGCGTTGCAGTTGCTGGTTTTGGTGGTGGTGCACTAATATTCAACTATGTTGAACAATACCTTATCGCCTTCTTCGAGGGGTTAATTGGAATGCCACTGATCGTATTAGGTGTAATCTACCTCGTCTTCGTTGTGATTGGATCACAATTGCTTGTTAATCCACCAACTGGATGGCTTCCTAAAGGATTCACACCGCCTACTACAACTGCAGATGGTACTGGTACAGGAATAATGCCTAGTGAGATGGTTAAAACTAGTAGTTTCTGGGTTCTTTGGCTAATGTTTGTCTTCGCTGCAACTGCAGGTCTTATGACCCTTGGAAACGTTGTATCTGCCGCAAAAGGAATTGATACTACTGTCGCCACTCTAGAACTTGGAGCATTAATAGCAGGAATCATGTCTATCTTTAATGCTGTTGGAAGAATTGTTTGGGGCTCCATCTCTGATAAGATTGGAAGAATCTCAACATTCATACTGATGTTCATAGTCTTGGCAATTGCAATGTTTGCATTTGCATTTGTTCCAACTGGAACTTCATGGATAGTAGTAACAGTCATTGCTTCCGTAGTAGGTTTCTGTTTTGGAGGTAATTTTGCGTTATTCCCATCAGCCACTGCAGACTACTTTGGTTCTGTAAACGTTGGTAAGAACTACGGCGTTGTATTCACTGCCTATGGAATTGCAGGAATTACTGGCGCTCTTGTCGCAGGTACTTTTGGTGAGATGTTTGGCTATTCAATGGCCTTTCTTGTAACAGGAATTCTTGCTATTATAGCTGTTCTACTCACATTGATTCTTAAATCTCGTAGAAAAACTGCATAGTCCTTTCTTGAGAGGCCAAAGGATGCTATTCTTCGACCTCTCACTATTCTTTTTTATTCGACTAGTTTTCTACACAATTTTCATAGCGATTGGACAAGCTTCATATAGTACATTTTTTGCTCGTCGGCTTATATCATCGACCGAATTTGGTGACCGATTTTGTCAGAAGATAAGAAGATTACAGTATATAGCCAGGAGGAAAGACGCTTCGACCCTCCAAAGAGCTTCTCCAACAAGGCTTATGTAAAAAGCCAAGAAGAGCGGATGAAAATCTGGAAAGAGTCTATCGAGCACACTGATGCCTTCTGGTTAAAGGCAGCAAAGGAACTTTGCTACTGGAAGAAAGAACCGACAAAGGGGTTTGATTGGAAGAATCCTAAGAATGCGGAATTTACGTGGTTTGAAGACGGCATTACCAATATGGCTTACAACTGTCTTGACAAACACGTTGACGCTGGTAAAGGTGATCAAATTGCTTTGATTTGGCAAGGCGAGCCCCTTGATGAGTCAAAGACCTACACCTACAAGCAACTTCTTAGCGAGGTCAACAAAGCAGCGAATGTTCTGAAGAACCTCGGTGTCAAGAAAGGTGATAGAATCACTATCTACCTTCCAATGATACCTGAGCTAACAATTATCATGCTTGCATGTGTGAAGATTGGCGCAGTTCACAGCATTGTATTTGGTGGATTTAGTGCTGATTCTCTCGTAGATAGAATTCAAGACTGTGAGGGTAAGGTCTTAGTCACTGCTGACGGATATTACCGCAGTGGTAAAACCATCCCACAGAAGGCTGGTGCTGACACAGCTCTCGAATCCACTCCGATTGTAGAGAAGGTTCTGGTAATCAAGAGAGTTGGAATTGATGTTCCATGGACCGAGGGTAGAGATGTCTGGTACCACGAGGAATACGCAAAGGTCAGTGATAAGTGTGAAACTGAGTGGATGAAGGCTGAGGATCCATTATTCATTCTCTATACATCAGGTTCAACTGGTAAGCCGAAGGGCGTACTTCACACAACGGGTGGCTACATGGTCTATACAACCCACTCATTCTTGAATATCTTTGACTGGCATCCAGGTGACATCTATTGGTGCACTGCTGATATTGGTTGGATTACTGGTCACTCATACATTGTATATGGACCCCTTTCAGCTGGCGCCACTACCCTGATGTATGAGTCTGTACCTACATACCCTGACAACGACCGGTTCTGGCTAGAAGTCGAACGCTGGAAGGTAACCCAGTTCTATACTGCACCTACAGCAATCCGTGCACTGATGAGATTCGGCAACGATCCTGTTTTGAAGCATGATCTATCAAGCTTGAATCTTCTAGGTACGGTTGGAGAGCCAATCAATCCAGAAGCTTGGATGTGGTACCACAGAATGATTGGTAAGGAGAAATGCCCTATTGTTGACACATATTGGCAAACTGAAACCGGTGGGGTGATTCTTACACCTCTGCCTGGAGCAACTTCCACAATCCCGGGTTCAGCCACCTTCCCATACTTTGGTCTCGATCCTATTATCGTTGCTGAAGACGGAGTGCCTGTTGGTCCAAACGAGGGTGGTTATCTCTGTTTTAAGAAACCATGGCCTGGTCTTATGAGAACTGTATATGGCAACCACAAGCGTTTCGTAGATACGTATTGGGTGCAGTTCAAGAATCCTGCAGATGGAAATCCAATGTACTAC
Organism: Candidatus Thorarchaeota archaeon; assembly: GCA_016839275.1. Taxonomy (GTDB): domain Archaea; phylum Asgardarchaeota; class Thorarchaeia; order Thorarchaeales; family Thorarchaeaceae; genus SMTZ1-45. The sequence continues at coordinate 9,293 of JAEOUM010000204.1, read as the reverse complement.
ACTGGTGATGGTGCACGGTTCAACACTGATGGATACTTCTTCGTAATGGGTCGTCTTGATGATGTTCTGAAAGTGTCAGGCCACAGACTTGGAACTGCTGAGATTGAGTCCTCTCTTGTTAAACATCCTGCTGTCGCAGAGTGTGCTGTTGTTGGGTTCCCACATGAGATTAAGGGTGAAGACATCTATTGCTTTGTGACCCTTAAGCTGGGTGTTGAGAAGACTGAGGAGCTACGCCAAGAACTTAGAAACCATGTCCGTAATGATGTGGGTCCTATTGCAACCCCCGCAAAGGTGCAATTTGCAGACGCTCTGCCAAAGACCCGTTCTGGAAAAATCATGAGAAGAATTCTCAAAAGGATAGCAGCTGGTCAGGTAGATGATCTTGGCGATGTCACAACTCTGGCCGATCCCTCTGTCGTCGAAACCTTGGTTAACGAACGCCTATAGAATTTGGGTTACGCTGAGAGAGACCTGCAAGGGTCTCCCTCACCATCTTTTTCATTCTAAGATTGTCACACAGTCTTGAATCTGTAAGGAACATAATCGGTCATCTCAACATTCTTTCCGAGTAATCTAAGACCCATAACAATCTGTCCTCTATGATAGGTGTGGTGATTTGCCAGATGGAATACCATTTCATCAAGCGTGATAACAGCAATCTTTCCATTCCGTTCATCCTTGAAGGAGTCTATAGTTCGCTCATCAATCAGACCTCTCCACTTCATAATATAGTTCCTCATGAAGTGGTACAGTTCATCTCGTGTCATTCCCAAGAAGTCTGGTTCTTCTGGTTCCTCACCATGCCAATCGTGATACCATTCCCACGTATCTTCAGCAAGGTGAATGTATCTAAGCTGAATGCTTCCCCCGACTTCGCCAAAATCTCGACTAAATTCATCATCAGTCAGTTTTTCAGTGATTTTCCATACAGTATCGTTCGCCCACATAACATAATCGATTATAGATTTCACTAGGGACATATCTTCCCTAAGCACTAGTTTGTTATAAGTTGAGAGATTTCGCCACCATCCTCAGGTGTTGCCATCGTTGTGTCAACTCGTGACATAATATGATTCAATTACTTCTACTGGTACTTGGTGAACAAACACAATCTCAATAATTACTATGCTCTTTCTAGATACAGCGCCGTAGTGTCTATATACCCCTCAATCTACCAATCTTGAGATAGTTTCATCAGGAGTTAAGCAGAATGGGTCGTTCACGGTTTCTCTTTCCCACAATCTTTGCCATTGTTGGGATTGTTGCAACAATTTTTGCGATATATTGGGTCACGAAAGACTTCCCTTTTCTCAGTTTTATCCCATTTCTTGAGGGTACGCTGTATACTGATATCTTAATCGTGCTAGGCGTTGCTATCCCTGTCATAGCGCTAGAGTACTTCATCATAGCAATTCCTATGGCTGCTCTAATGTTGTTGGTTCATAGATTGATCAAAGCGGCAGCGTTTGATACTGATATCATGCATATTGGAACAAACTTTGGAAGCATGCGCATACTTCGTAGAGCTACATTGCCAGCTCTATTTAGTGTGAGTACAGCAGGACTAGTGCGTGGAATACTTGGCAGATATCTCTTTGTAGACCCTTCATCAATAGAAGACCCGCTTAAGTTTCTATATCCCATTAGTACCACACTTATGGGCGCATTAATTATGATGCCGATAGCACTGGCATTGTTCATGCCAACCTGGATTTTAAATGATGCCGGTATTGTGACGCATCTCAAACAAGGACAATTAGAAGTACGACAATGTCCTGATACTGAAGGTGTGGGCAAATGGTTCAGCAGCATGTTGGGAGGCTACTCAATACTTGCTTTTCCAATTGCAATGTTCATGGAGCACTTCTTTAATCCCTTTATCATTCAAGGTTTGGATCTATACTACCCGGGTGATTTAATTAGAAGTCCAATTTTCATCAGTTTCTTATGGACTGCAGGAATTCCCCTGCTTGTCATGTCTTTTGTTGTTCCCGTAGTGATGCTTAACGAGGTTGCACAGAGTAAGGCTGTTAGTATCATCAAGCGCATAGCAAGACCTCTAGGCGCTAGTGAGGTGCATCGTCCAGTCATCGCTCCAGTCAAAACAGAACCTGAACAAAAAGATGATGCGATATGATGTCTTCTTACATCTAGGAACTTGATCATTACCTTTATCAAAACCTACCATACTGCTTTCAGTAGTCTTATTGCATTACCTCCAATAATCTTCGCAATATCTCTATCTGAGTAACCGTTCTTGACTAGCCATCTGGCCACATTATTCATGGCTTCAGTAGCATTCTCCATGCCCCTTACGTAGTCAGGCAGCTGATCCACTGGTGGTTCGCTAGTCTTTCCCGGTCTGGAGTAGTGACCTAATCCTGCAGACAGTAATCGGTTGTCTTCCAAGCGGTAGAATCCGACGTGATCTCCGTAGAGCGTGTCTGGTCCACATCCTACATGGTCTATCCCCATTAACTCGATGCAATACTCTAGGTGCGCCATGTATGTATCAATCGAGGGTATTGGATTCTCTTTTGTTGCAGTGTAACCTGGTGCAGCTTCTATCCCAATGACTCCGTCTGACTCTGCAAGTGCCTGCAGAACCTCATCAGGAAACAATCTCTTAATAGGTAGGAGCGTACGTGCACCAGCATGGGATACAATTATTGGTTTCTTACTGCTCTCTATTGCATCCAGTGCAGTCTGGTCTCCTGCATGGCTTACATCAATGAGCATCCCCACCTTATTCATTCGTACCACACAGTCATACCCAAAATCCGTAAGGCCTCCATCCTTCATCTCATTCAGACCCGAACCAAGCATATTCGATTCGCTATAGGTCAATCCCATTGATCTGATACCAAAGCCATAGAGCACATCAATCCGATCCATCTCGTTCTCAATTGATGATGAGCTCTCAAGTACTGCAACCCAGGCTAGCTTTCCCTCTTTATGTGCCGCAATAATATCTTCTAGTCTTTTGCAATGAATCACATAGTTTTGATGACTGATATCACAGAGTCTCTGACCTAAATCGTGGATTACATCAGTCCACTTCCAACCATGCTTAGATGTAATTTGGGCACTACCATCCATCAGATTATCGAAGACCGCATCGAGCGGTGAGTGACTCAGAGCTTCATATGCCATGAATTCCCTTCCTTCTTTCCACATCTCAATCGACTGATTAGCATCTTCAACCATCAACGTTGGATGCTCGTGGAGATCAATCACAATATTCTTCTCAAGAATTTCCTCTACTCGTTCTTCCTCTGCTTTTGAAAGGGGAACTGCATAGGTCCAATCATTTTTGATAGCTTCTCTTAACTTGAAGACCCTATAATCAACACTTGGTGTAAGATACTGATATGCGTTGTAACCTTGGTATTTTTTCTTCCTTCCCATTTTACTCATCTCCTCTCTTGATTAGATTGATTACATTTCTGGTTCACAAAAGCACACACATCACGGGTTTATAATATATGAATATACTTTTATATAATAACTATTGTTAATAATATTGATTATCATGGACTCGTTAATTGATGCCGAAATTCGACAGAAGACTCTGGTTCGTGCACCTCCCGAGCAAGTTTATGATGCAATAGCTACCGCGGAAGGTCTTGACTCTTGGTTCACAGAAGGATCTGAACTTGAAGCACGTCCTGGTGGGAAGATTGTTTTCAGGTGGAGAAAGTGGGGACCTGACAAGTGGGATCATGATTCCACAGGGATAGTAATCGAAGCTAAACGGCCTAAGAGATTTGTATTCGAGTGGCGCCCTGACAATCCTTCATATGCTACCACAATCGAGATTGATTTTGAAGTCGTTGAAGAAGGTACTGTGATTCGTCTCCGCGAATCTGGGTATCATGATACTCCTAGTGGAAGAGCAGCCCTACTAGAATGTGCCGCAGGTTGGGGTGAAGCCTTAACGCTTCTCAAGTATTGGGTCGAGCATGGTTTCCGATACTGAATCCTAGCACCAAATATTTCCATATTTCTTCTTGAAATTCGCTGCTTTATCTGGAAAACCATACTTAATCCAGGCCTGGTACGCTAAATCAAATGAATCTCTAGCCAGTTGTAGGAATTTCTTGTTGCTCAGGCGATTACAGGCATCAATCAGTATTCCTATGTATGGACTTGAAATCATTGCTACTTCGTAATCATATTTGCTTGGATCTTGAATGGCTATGCGATTGAGTGCAATTACCCTGTTTACAATATCTTCTAGATCTTTGCCTTCCAAAGTCACACTGATTAACGAGGAGTGGAAACTTGCAGACATTATATCATCACGACAGATCACACCTCGAGAAATGAACCATTCTTGAGTGTCAAGGATGACCTCTACACACTTCTTTAGAACGGTTGTTCGTTCTTCTTCCTTAAGCAGTCGTGCTGCTATCGCGGTCAATGTTGTTATTGTATTTCCAAGGCTTGTTGCGTAAGCTTCAGGCTTTGTAATCTGTGTTGCATCTATGGTATCAATATCTAATAGTTTCATAGCAATATACACTAGACGTATTTCTTCATCTGAGAGTAGGTCAGCTCTTGTAAGTACCGGACAAAGTGCGTTTGTTACTACAAACAATGAGAATCGTACCTGTGACTTAGGCCATTCCTCGTTTATGGTATGATAGATATCTGAGAGAAACGCCAGTGACTCCTCTAGATGTTGTTTACGTTTTTCACCTGTTGTTAGAAAGTAATATTCTGCTCTAGCTACACTTTGACTCTGGAAGACACTATCTAGGGTATAGCTAAAGAGAGGTACATCGACCATCATAAGTCCTCTGAAGTAGTCTCGATATAACATGAGAACTTCCTCAAGCACTTCTCTCCGTTCGCCAATTGTGAGCACAGGTGACTCGGCTAAGGCTGTGAGAATTGCAATATAATTTTGGAGCTTCAAAGAAGCTGTAACACCAATCTCAATTCCTTTTCCTTCCTTCTTCAACTCCCACAACAAATCTGGGTCGAGAACCCAGTTGATGTTCCCAAGAATGCTTGTAATTCTGGATTTATACGTCCCTAACTCATCACGAAAAGCATCATAGTTTGTAATTGAATAGAGTTTTTCAAACAATTTTGTTCTTTCATCAATAGCTTCAATATATGAACAAAACACCTCTGATTTCTCTCTGTACAGATTGAGCAATTTCGGTGAGAATTTCTGGTAGTCAACAACCCTCGGATCAAGAAACATAAAGCCCAATATAAGGTGCTCATCATCATCCTTGAATACAAAACGATTTACCGCTTCTCTAAAAACACGTGAGTAATCCGCAGGGATGAGTTCCCCAGCGGTATAATCTACTAATGCCCGGGCGAGATCTGTAAAGGGGTAATTTGCTGGAAGAGTAGCAGCAATTTGTTTCAGCTCTGCTAGTGGAGGAGAAATCGCCTTTGTCATGGTGTGAGTCAAGGCTCCCATCTTAATGCAGAAAACACCTGCTAAGGGACCCTCTTCATTCATCGCTATTGCACACGCTCGATCAAATTCTCCTTGGAGAGCAAATAGAAGTGCATCATTAAGGGTTCCACTTATTTCAGCTTTCAGTTCATTCCATTTGGTAATAGATTCCTTTTTTCCCAGAAGTGCCTCTACATCCTCAAGAATTACTGAAAATTTCTCGCTCTGTTTCAACTCCCGTAAAATTGGGCTCCACGCAATGGATAATATTTCTGGAAATCCTGTTTCAATGTGCTCTCTGGTATAGGTATGAACAATCTGATCAATTATTCTTCTGTGAGTATCACCTACATATCCATCTGCAGGTGCTAGGCTCGAATCATCAATTGCATCAGCTATTACACGGAGGAGACTGTCCATGTAATCTTCTGCCTTGCTCACAAGTGCGACAATGGTGTATCCTTTTTTGCACTCGGTCACAATAAGAGTATTTTCTCTAAAACCAAGTTTTCTGACCTCTCCGCTCCCAATGACATTACTTAGTGCTTTAGCTGCTTCTATTAAAGGACCAAGTATCATCTCACCATCTGCATCCATTGTGCTCTTGACTTTAATAGGAACGCCACCTGTGGTCAGGATTCCAATTAGTCTAATCATGTGAGCACGCCTCTATAGGTTACTTTAATCCCTATTAGCTGAGAAAAGGATTACTAGTATAATTCAACAATTCGGGATTTCTCTCATATTACAGTGCTAATTCACCCTATTGATTCTGTTTCATGTCACTTCAAAAAATGTCGACACAACAAGAGCTATAGAACAGGAAGACCCAACCTATTTCATGAATTTGAATGAAATGGTCGGGAGTCTTAAATATTGCAAATGATTTCAGAAAATATCATACAACAACTACATGGACTCTACAGGCGATATCAATGTGCGAATGGTGTTTCAAACACGGTGATGGTGGTAAATGGTACAACAATGCCCGGTTATACCGAAATGAGCTGGCTGATGAGTACAATGCTAGTGAATATTTGGAAGAGCAATGGAAGAACATGGAAACCCTATTCATTCGTAAGATAATGGGTTTCAACTCCATCGGTCTCGGCTACAAGATGCAGATGCCAATCATAGGACGAGTAATTCGCAAAGTGGTTGAGGGGCAGATACATAGTGAGAAGAAGAATAGAAATCCCGTTCGAGCAGATGGTCACTTCGGGCAGGTACTCCCACTCGAAGATGCTCAACATATTATTGGGAATCTTGCTGCGGAACCCATTATCAAGAATTACTGTGTCTGTAGGTGGATGCAGAGGGGAGTGAAAGATGCTGTCTGTATCAACTTCGGTCAGTTATCTGAGGTAATTGAGAAACATACAAGATACATTCCTGAGGACGTCAAGTACAGGCTCGACCGCGAAGAGGCAATTCAAGCCCTTCAGGAACAGAACGAGAAGGGCTATGTTGCGTCAGTCTGGTTCCAGCCAGTACCCTACATCAATGCAATCTGCTCCTGTGAAAGTCCAGAGTGTGGTGGTCTCAGACTTAGAAATGACTTCAATTTGAAGACAGTGTACAAGGGCGAATACGTGATTGAAATTGATATCGATAAATGCCAAGGCTGTATGTCTTGCGTTAAGATGTGTCAATTTAGTGCTCTCAGATACCTCCCGTCTGTGAAACGAGTGATTGTAGACTTGGACAAGTGCTTTGGTTGTGGTGTCTGTCGACATGCATGCAAGCACGATGCACTCAATCTCATCCCAAGGGAGTCAGTTCCAGGACAGGCTGGGAAATACTGAGGTAATCATGATGACAAAAAGAACAAGTATCAAGATAGATTATTCAAAGTGCCACACAGGGGCGAGCACTGACCCCCGAGAGTGCAGGAAATGCCTCTTTGTCTGCGATCCTGCAGTATTTCTAATGCACCCCACGCTGGAAGATCACCCCGATCCTCATAATCCTGAGATTTGGCGAATCGATGCAATCTGGCTCTCGAAATGCACTGGATGCATGAAGTGTGTCGAGATTTGTCCAGAGCAAGCTATTGTTGTTAAGCCTGGAGATTCGCTCTCAATAATCAGGGGATTCTGAGAGTAGTTATTGGTCGTGACTGGAGAATTACGATTTCATCATCGGATCTGATACACCATTCAATATCTTGGGGCGCTCCCATTTGCTTCTCTATATCTAGACCCAGATGTGCTACTCTCGATATCTCATGGTCCTCTAGAGAATATCTCTCACGGTTTTCTCTTGGCGTAGCATGTGTACCAGTTTTTGCATCATCTTCTGAACTTAGAACAATACTTGTAATCTCTTTAGTGCCCATCTCTTTTTGCATAACCTCTAATGGTTCTCTTGACAGAATGAAGGTATCTGGAACAATTTTTCCCGAAACCAAGGGTTCTCCTAATCCCCAAGTCGTATTGATTAGCATCTCGTTTGCGTTGTTGTTCACTACATTAACAGTGAACATCACGCCTGATACGATGGCAGGTATCATCTCCTGAACTACTACAGCCATCTTGGCTTGATGCATTGACACATCTTTCGTCTTCAGATAAATTGTAGCGCTAGGAGAAAAGACTGATTTCCACACCTGTTTCACAGCATCAAATATGTTTGAAATTTCTTTTACACAGAGATAGCTATTTGCTTGACCTGCAAATGAGATATCACCTCGGTCCTCCACAGATGCTGAGGAACGAACTGCGTATCCCCACACAGAACCAATATGCTGTTCCTGCAACCGTTGGAATTCTCGCGATATCTCTGATTTCATATCTTCTGGTATTTGGTAGGAGCTCACTAGAGTCTGAAGGGCTTCTGTAAGAGTGAGGATTTCTTCAAAGTCATCAACTTCGTCGAGTCTATCAAGTATCTTGTTTACCTCTGGAATATCATTTCTCATCCGAATGAAATTATGGCTAGAGATTGAGAATCCTCTTGGTACACAAAATCTTGCAAGATTCAGGCGGGCAATATTGGTTGCTTTTCCGCCATGGAGTTCAACATCCTCTGGTCTTATTTTATCTAGAGGCTGAACTAGAGGGAATTTGTTAGCACACATTTATTGAACTTCCAATTATTCTCCTATATAGAGAGCGCCTGAGGCCCCCTCTTCGGGTGTAATAGTGGCATATTTACCATGGAGGGTTTTTGGGTCCTCAATCTTTACCCCCATAAGTGCAGGTATCTCGAACTCACGAGTGACGATTGCTAGGTGGGATCCTAATGCTCCAGATCTGCAAACAACACCGGCGAGTTTTGAGAGTACTGGTGCAAGAAATGTAGTTCCTGCATCGTCCACTAGTACTATCTTCCCATCAGGACCTTCTTTCAATAGATTGACTACCTCTTGGACAGAGGTAATGTACCTGAGCTCACCTTCTGCGATGAGTTTCAATGAGATAAGACCGGATCCAACTCGTTTCAATTAGAATCTGCCACCAGAGAGGTTTTGATTGTGGGCTGTCTTGTCCATTATAAGACTGCTTATGGTTTCGAACGACTTAATACCAGCAGTTCTTGCGTCATCAGTTCGATGTAAACACACTTTTTCGGAGATGAATCGCTTGGAAACTAGTGAAATCAACCAACAACTGACACATCTATCTCAGGTCTTTTCTGATATTCTTGCAGAACGTGGTCTACTGGAATCGAAGTTATTTCCTGTAAACGAATATATCAGTGTCAGTTTTTACCAGACCTATGAACGTCTCTATGATGTAATGACGCAGGTATGGGATAAAACTACACCCGTGGAACTTGCTAGGAAGAGTAAGACACTACTCTCAGAGATTCAGGCATTATCAATCACTTACCTCTGGCTTTACTACAGCCTAGCGAGGATGGGTGT
>JAEOUM010000203.1 GCA_016839275.1 Candidatus Thorarchaeota archaeon | reverse complement strand
TCTGAACGACCCTAGGGTCTCTTAATTGATTTTATTGAAATCACTCAGGACTGGTCAAGGTATATAGAAGTTACTTTGGATGGATAAACATAGAATTGCAATTAGGACATCCATTTAGATTGGTGCATTTATTCTATCAGGAAAAAAGTGAATTGCTTTCTTTCACAGAACAGAAGTGCTCTCTGAATTTGCCACTATTCTCCGAAGGCTGGCAACAGGCAATAGTCTGGAGATCTTCTGTTCAGCTTCAAAACCAAGAAGAGCAATGACTTGAATAGAGTCCTCTGAATATGACTCAGATTCAACCACAGCAGCCTCATGTAACCAAGATAAGAGGGACATTCCCATATCACCATAAGGCAATGCTATAGAGTATCTCCAAAGATGAGGTAATGTCTTTTCGATGGTCCGTAGGAGAACATCAAGATTGACCTTACTCTTAGCGGAGATAGGGATGATATCGATTGAAACATCCTCAAGAAGCTCTCTCTTTTTCTCTAAAGACGATTCATCCACAAGATCAATCTTATTCAGCACTGCAATTATGGGTATGCCATTTGCTCCTATCTCGTTGAATGTATCAAGGCATGTATGGATTTTCCGATTCATCTCATCTAAAGTATCGGAGGCATCCACGACCAATATGATAACGTCAGCATCACTTACTTCCATGAGAGTAGTATTGAAAGCTTTCAGCAATGCAGCAGGGAGGTTACTAATGAAGCCTACAGAATCAGAGAGGACAACTTGTCGACCGGGCATGTTGAGCTCTGCTGCCTTTGTAGATAGAGTTGTAAAGAGTTCATCAGCTATTTCAACATCAGAGCCAGTAAGTGCATTGTGAAGTGTACTCTTTCCTGCGTTTGTATAACCTGCTAAGGTTATCTCAACGAATCCCTTACTCTCACGGTTCTTTTTCATCAATGCTTGGGAATCAGAGATTTTATCGAGCTTATCAGAGATTAATGCGATTCGACGTCGTAGTTCTTGAATTCGTAGATTTAGGAGATCTTCACCTGCACCAACCTGTTCTGCAATGGGACGGTCTCCCGTATGCTCCTTCTGGAGTCTCATTCTAATCTGATGCCGTTCAAAGGGTAATTCATAATTCAATCGGGCTTGCTCAATTTGCAGTTTTGCTTGTTGTGTCTTAGCATGTTTGTCAAAAATCTCAAGAATAACCTGTGTTCGGTCTCGGACCTCGATATCCCAGGTCTCCATAAGTCTGAATATCTGGCTTGATTTTAGAAAAGGAGAGAACAAGACAATGTCAGGCTTGTTTGCTTCAATCCAAATTCTAATCTCCTCTACTTTGCCACTTCGTATTCCATACTTGGTAGATGGAACACTGACAATATCGAAGGTGCCAATTACCTTATAGCCTGCGGTTGTAGCAAGAGCAGTAAACTCATCGAGCAGGTCTGGCTCTTTGTATATTCTCTGCTGGACGAGCAATGCAGTAGCATCGACCATTGTCTGACAGCAGCGTCATATCATCTTAAAGTGTCCTATTGGTAACAAGTTGAGTCGTCAGAGAGAAAGATTCATTGGTCAACCGATGAGTTCCTCAGTGAATGTGTATGGCTAACTTCGAAATTCGTGCAAAGGACGGTCTTGCAAGAGTGGGTAGGTTAACTACCAACCATGGATCAGTCAGGACACCCTTGCTCATGCCAGTCGTTCACCCAGGCAAGTCGTTGATACAGCCGCAAGAATTAGTGGACGAATTTGGATTTGAGATGGTCATCACAAACTCATACATTATTAATTCGCACGAGAAATTTAGAGAGAAAGCGATAGCTGATGGAGTCCATGGACTTCTCGAGTTTAATGGACCTATAATGACCGACTCTGGTACGTTTCAAATGTATTTCCACGATCTCCCGAGAGAGGAAATAGATCCTCTAGCAATTATTGAATTCCAGAAGAAGATTGGCTCGGACATTGGGACAATACTGGATGCTTTCTCTAAACCGGATGTAGGAAGAGAACAAGTAGAGAGGGATGTGGAACTCTCCCTTGACAGAGCGAAACTCTCTGTGGGCATCAAGGAGAACATGATGCTGGCAGGTACTATTCAAGGTGGGGGATTTGAAGACCTGCGAGAGAGATCAGCTAAAGCTATGGCAGGAATGGACTTTGATGTCTACCCGATTGGCGGTGTAGTTCCATTCATGGAGATGTATAGGTATGCAGACATTGTAAGGATAATACTTGCTTCGAAGAAACATCTCCCGATTAATCGCCCAGTTCATCTATTCGGATGCGGGCATCCCATGCTATTTGCTCAGGCTGCGTATTTGGGATGCGATCTATTTGATTCAGCATCATACGCTAAGTTCGCAGACTCAGGGCGAATGCTTCTGAATTCAGGCACAGTTCATCTAGAAAATTTGAGTGAACTTCCTTGTGACTGCCCAGTTTGCAGCAACACAACAGCGGATGATATGAAATCATTACCGAATCTTGAGAAGTCTCAGGCATTGATGAAGCATAATCTCTTTGTTTCTGCAGGAGAGATGAGGCGTGTTAGGCAAGCCATCATGGAGGGGCAACTATTCGAACTTGTGGCACTCCGTGCAAGAAGTCACCCAACACTTATGGAAGCATTCCATATAATGACAACAAACATGGAGCAAATCATTCACTCGGATCCCTTCGGTAAGACAAACTCAATCTTCTATACAGGATCTGAAACAATTCTAAGACCGGAGATAACTAGATACCATACCAGACTAATTGAGCGATACCCCTATAGGAAGACACACTCAGTTACTATTGTCCCTGATATCGGTGGACGTCCCTTCTCAGATACCGCGAACACAATCATTGATGAGGTCAGAAAACGTACACCGGAAAGTACTATTCTATTATTTCTAACACCCATGGGTGTCACTCCTTGGGAACTCGAACACGTGCATCCCTCCCAGCAATGTATCTTCCCTCATTCCATTGATAATGCGACCAAGAGTAGTGTAAGTGAGAAATTAGATGAGTTTCTTGGCAATACTTCATTCACGAGTCTTGTCTGGTTTGATAGAGAGAGCCCGATTAACAACATAATCGATAGTCTGAAGATAAATCAGAGAATAATCAGAGTTTCCTCAGCTTCTGCAGTCCTAGATGCAATAGGAGATTCTTCCCAGAAAACCGATTGGACACTACGAAAACTAAAGGCAGTCATGAGCTATCAATGGGACAGTAATGCAGGCAACTTGATAGATAAAATGCCAGTACAAGTAGTTCTCTCAAGGAGTACCAGTAAGATTCGGTATGTAAAAAGTGGAGATGATATCCTCTTCACTATGGTTCCAACGACTGGATTACTAACGCCGACATATACAGGCGGGCTTGCACTCCTTGACGCTGGTATCAGTCAGGACTATATCGTCACTATGGATAATGAAGTTGCAGAGTTTGTCGCAGATGGAAAATCCGCTCTTGCAAAGTTTGTTAAGAAGGTAAGTATGAATCTTAGAGCTGGGGAAGAAGTGCTTGTTGTTGATGAAGATCACAAGTTACTAGGTACAGGCAGGGCACTTCTCAATGGTAAGGAGATGATTGAATTCAGTCGTGGTGTTGCAGTTATGATAAGGCATTCACTCAACCATTAAACCTTCAGCAGACGCCATTGGATGCCCAGGAACTTTTCGAAGAGCCTCTACACCTCCAATGGGGAGTATAATAACCTCACCAGTTCCAGTATATAGATGGATTTGGTCACCTTCAACTATTGAAGAGTCAGGATCAACGACTGCCTGAGCTGAAATTTCGCCGACTTTGAAATACACCTCTAATGCGTTTCCAACATAGATGGTCCTTGTAACTTGTCCTACTATCTCGTTGTCCGATGAACTTAGTTTGTTAAGATGAAGGTCTTCTGGGCGTACAGCTGCCTTTACAGCTTCGCCTGCTTCAAAGGGATAGCCCTGAATCGTTGTACGACCAGTAATTCTTTGATTGTTGGGGATTTGTACTTCAATACTGTCTCCCACAGATTCCACAATCCCATCGATGAATGTGCACTGTCCGATAAAGTCAGCTACAAAGACAGTTTGGGGATTTGCATAGATCTCTCTTGGATTGTCGAATTGTTGCACATAACCATGGTCCATTACAGCCACTCTGTCCGAGATACTAAGGGCTTCGTGTTGGTCGTGAGTGACATAGACTGTAGTTATGGACATCTCTTTGTGAATTCGGATTATCTCTTCTCTCATCTCAATCCTGAGCTTTGCATCCAGATTGGAAAGAGGTTCATCCAGCAAGAGCACATCAGGTTCAATCACTAATGCCCGAGCCAAGGCTACACGCTGTTGTTGACCACCTGATAACTGATGAATATGACGATGTCCAAGTTCACCCATACGTACAAGGTCCAGCGCTTCACCAACTCGCCGGTTAATAGCAGCCTTAGTGTATCTCAGTCCATTGACTCGCTTTAACTTTAAACCGTATGCAACATTATCTGCTACAGACATATGCGGCCAAAGAGCGTAGTTCTGAAAGCACATTCCGGTGTTTCTCTTGTGTGGAGGAGTGTCTGTAATATCTTTGTCATCAAAGAAAATCTTGCCATGATCTGGTACATAAAAACCAGCTATCAAACGTAACAGTGTAGTCTTACCACACCCTGAGGGCCCTAGAAGCGTTGAGAGATCGCCTTCTTCAAGAACCATAGTTACCTCATCAGTAGCGACAACATCACCGAAAGTCTTCCGCAAGTTCTCACATCTAATCTGTACCATTATTTTTCACCTCAAATACCCGTCATAGCAGCAGACCTAGCCCCAAGGATTTTGTTAGTGACTGTAATTACGACCCATTGCATACTCATTAACACAACACCTAAACAAGATGCGCTGTTGGGTCCACCATACGGACCAATCATATCCAGTACACGAGATGTCCAGTAGGTCATAGGAGCTTCTTGATGTCCTACACTGCCAAGAATAAGACTTGTACTTACTTCACTCACAGAATATATGAACGAGAGCAGTGACCCTGCAAGTACACTTACTCCTATGAGAGGGAGGGTTATTTTGTAGAAAGTTTTGTTTTTACTAGCACCCAAGTTTTGTGACGCTTCTTCAAGAACTACGGGCGTAGACATCATACCAGCATATGCCGCTCTCACTGTGAACGGAAACTTGCGCACTGAGTATGACATTATGATGAGAAATGCAGGGTGCCCTGCAGGGAATATCGGTGTAGTGTAAAACAGAGTGAAGAATCCTGTTGCAATCACTATACCAGGCAAAGCAATTGGAGAAGTAACAAGCAAATCGAGTGCTGTTTTTCCGGGAATATCTTTTCTGGCTATCACATATGCGGCACTAGAACCCAGGAGTACTATTATTACCGTGGCAACAATCCCATAGAACAATGTAACAGATATCGAGTTGGCTACGTCCGGAAATGCCCAGAGCACCTCGTAATTGCTTGTTGTCCATATGTCAGGAAAGAGACTCGTTGGTGCCCATGATCCAGCAAAGGATATCATGATTACACTGATTTGGGGAATAAGTGCTAGAAACATGACCGGAATTAGTATCGCATATAGAAGAAGTGTTGCTCTGTTACTTATTCTTCTAGTTCGTGGATTCCACTGTCCGCCCTTGGTTCCTGAGTCGTAGGATCTCAAGGATGTATACTTGCGAATCGCCATGAATCCAATAAATGCAAAGATAAGCAGCAAGACACCGATAGCAGGGCCTTTTGGATCAACCTGCCCTGATTGAGTTGCTACATTCTGAAAGACCTGAAACGCAAGAGTGTTCCTTGCTGATTGATGGTCTTGAAAAACTATCGGCGAGCCTAAATCTTCTATGCTAAGGATGAAAGTCAAAATTGCTCCAGCCTGTATCCCTGGCATAGCCATAGGAAGTGTTACTGAGCGGAAAAGTTTGAATCCCGTTGCTCCGAGGTTTTCAGCTTGTTCCTCAAGAGATGGATCAATGCTCATGAAGGATGAATATGCATTCAAATAGACTAATGAAAATAATGAAAATGACTGAACGAAAATAATCGCTGCAAGTCCTCTTAACCAGATACGGAAGGGCAAGATATGAAGTGTATCAAAGAATAGCTTATTGATAAAGCCATCATAGCCTAGAAATACCTTGATTCCAATTGCACCAACGAAGGGAATCGCTAGAATCGGGAATATAAGCAGAGTGCGAACTATACGCTTGCCTGGGAACTCGTATCTTGCAATAATAAACGCAAAGAACACACCAAGGACAACAGATACACCTGTGACAAAGACTGCCACATAAATGGAATTAATGATGGCTCCGAAGTCAGGACCCCAAATAGCGAGAATGTTGGCATTCGCTAGATAGAACGAACCTTCTAGATTTCCTCGAAAATCAATAATACCACTAGGCAAAATTCTGAAAGGCCAGATATTCGGATCTGTAAAGAGACTTAGCATATGATTTAACGTGAAATCACCACTTGATGTGGTGAATGAAAAGACTACGACACTTAACAGTGGGGCAATAAGAAATACTGTGAATACTCCCAATATCGCAATGAGTTGAATTGTTGATAACGCATCAAGCTCTCTTCTTAGTTTTCTAATCCCTGCTCGAAAACTATTTCGAGTATTTATCGCAAGATTATAAGTGTTTGAAGATGGATGTCTGAAAAATCCAAAGAATCTTCGCATACCTCGTGCAATACGAGATGCAAAGGAACGACCTCTTCTCAGAAACCCTCTAGCAATATAAGAAGGAGCACCCTTGAAGCTGCCCACGAGTCTACTCCGAGCATCAGCTGAAATCAACTCTGTTTCGTCTTCAAGGGTGTCCTTGTTTTGGGTTTCTATCTTTTCACTTGAGCTCAAATACCTTCGACGCCTTTCTTATTGGTTCAGTGGTACTAGGTCTAGGATGTTGGAACTGTTGCAGCGACTGCATTGTATTGTGCAATAGCCGCACTTGTCCACTCAGTCTGGTACCACGCTCTTACCGTCGAGTCGGCAAGCCACGGATTAAGATATTGGGCATAAGCTAGATTGAAAGTACCGCCTGTGATAGTGCCGTTGTAGGCTCCAACAGTGAGTATATCAGACATTGAAGCCGCGTATGTGGCCACCTCACCCTCAGTAATCCAACCATTCATCCTCGCTGTAACAATCTTTTGCCAGCAGGCAACGAGTGCAGTTTGTGCACTGTACAAGACAGCTGAGAAGTAATACTTGAATGAGTTGCTCACCGTGAGTGATTCAGTATCATTGAAGTCGAGTCCCACATAGGTCTTTGTTAGGTTATAGGCTGTGTATATCACATCATGAAGATCCTCATTACCTGCTGGTATTGGCTCAGCAAATGCTTCCTCCATGACAGGTAGCCTCAATGCAGAAGGATCCAGCCAAACAGCTTGACCCTCAGGTGTCAGAACCCAATCCACAAAGACCTCAGCGATGGCTTTCTGTGTACTAGTTGCTGCAATTGCTATTGGATCTCCGTTGATGACAGTGTAGTCACTTGGTACTATGTACTCACAAACTCCAGGTCTATCAGCAGCTGACTGATATCCGTAGAAGTCGATTGAGCAAGCAACACCTACTGCACCATTATCAACAGCGGCTTTCACTGCAGACGAACCACCAGGCATCTGTGAGTTTGCTGCAATTCGTGCTAATAGATCCCAGCCTGATTCCCATCCATAGCCTTGTGAGATAATCTCATAACAACGCCTGTTTGAGGATGAAGCTGGTGCATCTGAAATAGCAATTGTGGGCAATAGAGGGAGGTATTGACCATAAGTCCAATTCCCTAAATCAGACCAAGAAGACGGTGAATCCAGACTCCAAGTGTCTAGGAAGTAATTGTTTGTTGTAAAGCCGAATGTTGAAACAGCTGCGGCAATCCAGGCCAATTGATTTGAGGTGTTGTTCCTCTTCATATCGACACCTCCAAATTCGTCAGGGACTCTGGCAGCAGCAGCTTGCATCAGTGTGCTTGTCAATGGGTAGAGACGTCCGTCCACCATAAGTTGATCAAATATCGTTGGACCTCCGCCCCAACAAACATCAGCCTCTCCTGCGGCGATAATATCATCCCAAAAGTTGTCATAGGGATCTTGCCAGGTGATATCAGTAATATTATTGTCCTCCGCAACACTGGTAGCCAAGAATGCGGCTTCGTAGGCATTCTGAATTGCTACGCTGTGTCTTGTGAGTATTTTCAGTGTTAGGCCTTCTCCGGGAGGTGTAGTTGTCGTGGTTGTGGTGGTAGTGGTTGTTGTGGGTGTACCACCCTGACCTCCGAGAAGGATAATTGCAACTCCAGAAACACCAATTAGTGCAATTACAAGTACAGCAATAATGATGTTCTTTACGTTGCCTGAAGATTGAAATTCGCTCATTTCTCGCTCCTCTTCTCATAACTAACAGAACATGAAGTCATCCACTTCTGTAAACAGGACTCAGGTCGAATCAAGGCTATAAATCTACCGTCGAATTTCTTGGGATTTCCAGAGGCTAATCAGAGGGATTGTATCAAACTACCTAATGAGAAACGTTTGACACGTTTGTCTTTTTAGATGGGAAAAAGAGAGAGCATTTTCGATTTCGTATCAAACCTCCATCAAAAATCGACTCTATTCCCTGCCGCAAACGTTCATATGTCTTCTATTGAACATATTTCTAGATTCATGAGACATCGGTGGGGTTATGGATGTCTTTTGGGATGCAACAAGACGAACTTGATAGAGAGATTGAGATAGCGATAGTAAGGTCTTTTGGCTGGTCGATAATTGATTTCGAAGCAGTACTATATCAGAAATTCCTAGTATTGTCTGCAGCCACGTCTTTAATGACAGAAGACATGTTTCGAAAGCATCTGAAGAATATGCAGGCTAAGGGATATGTCGTTCCAGTGGAGTTCCAAGGAAAAAGAGCTTGGAAGCGATTAGTCATCGAGACGGATATTGATGAGCCAGCAATGACACCAGAAGAGGTCAAAGAATTTCTAGAGCAAGCCAAGGAAAAAATGCCCGAGAGAAAGGATCGAAGTGGGCTAAAAGGTGAGAAGGTAGTCAGTGAATCCAAAGCTTTAGCAGAGAGTGTCATCAAATCTCTAGAGAAGGGTATGTCGGATAGGCCGCCAAGGAAAAGAAGAATTGGTGATCTTACACTGATAGATCATGTTGAAGCAATGCATAGAGCACTAGCTGATTCAAAGGATGACTTTCTGATCTATATTCGAAGTCACTTTCCAAAGGTCTACAAAGATATGGAGAGAATCCTTAACTCTAAAGGAGAAGAAGCGCTTCTCTTGAGTCTGCGTGTAATTGAATCGGGCTATCGAGCCTACCCGCCTCAATAGTCGCGTTTCACCAAGAATTCAGACATATCAAGTAGAAACTGCTTATAGGGCTCTTTGAAAGGAGGATTTGCCTTGTCGAGAGCAGTCTGTCCCTCATGAAGAAGACGACTCATTATCTTATCTGCAGATTCAAGGGCACCAGCCTCACGAAATGTAGCTCGAACCTTCTCAACTGCTTCATCTGTGATTTTATCATTTCCGAGTAATTTGCTTAAGATCTCCTTTTGTTCAGCAGTACCTAATCGTAGTGCTTCAATCACAAGCATGGTTTTCTTGCCTTCACGGATGTCACCATCTGAAGCTTTCCCAGTGACTGATTCATCTCCAAACGAGCCTAGTATATCATCTTGAATTTGAAATGCTTGACCGATCTTTACACCATATTCGCTGAGAGCCTTCATCTGAGATTTAGAACCTCTCGCCATAGATCCGCCAATCAATAAGGACTTCTCAAGGAGAACTGCAGTCTTCAATCGAATCATCTCGAGGTACATTTCAGGAGTAGCCTTCGGATCTTGTACCATCGTCATCTCTAGAAGGACTCCTTCAACAAGCTCACTGAAACTCTTCTGGTAGTTTACTAGGCAGGCTATTCCAATATCTGGATCTAGCTTTGACTCAGTAATCGCCATCGAGCCCAGATTCATGAGTGTATCCCCTCCTAGAATTGCGGCTGTCATACCGAAATGGCTTGCTTTCTCTAGATTAGATGAAACACTATTCCTGTACCATTCCCGATAGCGCGCATGGAAAGTTGGACCACCACGACGAGTTTCGTCATGATCAATAAGGTCATCTCTTCTCCATGATGACCTTATTGATCATGACGAGTTTCGTCATGATCAATAAGGTCATCATGGAGAAGAGATGCATTGTGGAGAATTTCAACGGAACAAGCAGTTCTGTAGTAACTCTCTGGGGGAATGTCACCGCCAATGGCCTTGTAGGCTATGACTACTGCAAGGGGTCTGAAACGTTTGCCACCCCTCATCATGTACTCTTTGATATAATTATAATACTGAACGTGAGAAGGTCCAAGTTTCTTCGCCTTCTCAATCCTTGTGTCAAGAAAAGCCTCAAGCGCGTGATTCACAGCAGCAAGCTCGGTTTTAATAGTCTCGTCAAATGTCAAGTGAAATCCTCACTAGAAGCGGATGCAAGGTGAGGGATTGACCTACCTTTTTAGCGTTTCTGAATTCGTCGAATATGTATTCAGATTTTAACGAAGTATGAAAATCGTGAGTGATGGGAAAAGATCCCATCACTAATCTAGATCATTGACCAACGATTTCTGTATTTGGAAATGCAATAGTCGGCATCACTCTTTTGTCATGAATCTCGGGATTATTACCAACAAGAACATCACCATTCATTGATTCATACAGATTGCCTACCCAGAGTGCGTACTTGATAGGATCACCCAACTCACCATTTTCGATTACACGTGCATTCCGAATCTCATTTGAAAAGTTGCCAGACAGGGGATCTACGATGGGCCATGCGAAATGCTCAACATAGATACCTCGTTTTATCTCACCAATGATATCATCAACTGATTTGGAACTTGGTTTTACTTCCATCGTTGTTCCTGCACAGGTCGCTGGCGAGGAAAATCGTCCAGCTAAATCACGAGCTATTCTGCGGATCCCATTGCCAGTGGATTGCATTTCGAGCTGATTGGCATTATAGCTATCAAATATGTATGATCGCAATACACCTTTCTCTAAAATAGTCGTCCTCTGGGTCGGAACACCTTCATCATCAACAATACTACTAAGTAGCCCTCTCTCCGAAAGACCATTATCAATTACGGTGATATTCTCATTTGTGACTTTTTCACCCATTTTGTCTGACCAAGGACTAGATCTCTTATTCACATTCTCTCCTGATACTGCGAATCCAATTAGATTATAGACCATTTCGGTTCCTTCACTTGGCGCGAGAACAGCAACAGACTCCTCCCACGTTTCTTTGAATGGTTTGGCTTTTAACACACTCTGTGCCTGTTCTTTCAGCATTTGACCAAGTCCGTGGAAATCTATAGAATTAATCTCTCTGCTCCAGCATCGTTGAACTCCCTCGCCCACAACACCATTGTCTTCAGATTTAGCTGTAAAGAAACCAAAAGCAATGGTTCCTTTTGAGCCCACATCAACTCCAAGGGAGTTTCGAATATGAAAAGTGGCTGAACTTGTTCGAAGAGATCCATTTGGAACAGTAACAATGTCACAAAGTGCAGCAGTTACTACTTCCATTGCTTTCTCCATCAAAATGGTACTGTCAGCTGATGCGGTAGCATGATCATGGAACTGGTCTGCTGAGCCAGACGCCTTTTTCGGTTCAGGTAGTGATACAAATTTCTCGTCCTCATTATTTACTTTGGCAAGTGATTTGGCTCGTTCTACTACATCTTTAGGTGTTTCTTGAGCAAGCGTGGAACTAGTAAAACCAATCTGCTTACCGATGATATACTTCAACCCAATACCAGATTCAACCATTGATCCGCCAATCTTTGGTAGATTATCATCAATATACACAGTAGCAGTCTTTACACGGATAGCGTAGACTTCTGCCTGAGTTGCACCACTTTTTTCAGCTAAGGTTAGGGTCTTATCAGCAATATCAGCAATGTTCATCCGACCCACCTCCAACGACCATCGTTGCTCGCATATGCGGACCTCCTGTTGATACAGATATGAAATCCTCTTCGCCTTTTCCGCAAGTTCCACCACCAGAAAACGAAAGCTTATCCCCAACAGCATCTACGGTCTTTAGAATGTCTAAGACCTTTCCAGCGAGTGTCATACTGCGAACGAGCTGTGTTATTTCACCATTCTTAATTATGTACCCTTTAAGTGCAGAACATTGTACACCGCCACCAACTACGTCTTCCATTCCGGACAGGGTCTTTACCACATATAGTCCATCCTTTGTATCAGATATTATTTCATCATCTTTCCAGTCACCAGAATCAAAGAATGTGTTCGTCATCCGAGCAAAGATACGACGGTTATAGTCCTGTGAGCGCCCATTTCCTGTTGGTGACACACCCATTAGCGACGCAGTCTCAAGAGTATGGAGATATCCTTTGTATACTCCATCTTTAATGATCACCGTACGTGAAGAAGGAGTACCTTCAGAATCAAAAGGTATTCTTCCAGGAACGCCTTCTAAAGTGCCATCATCTACGAGCGTGACTTGATTCGTACCAACTTCCACTCCGACCATGCCTGTGAGGAATGATCGTTTCTTGACTACCTCATCAGCCTCACTTGCATGACCGCACACTTCGTGAGCTATGAGACCTGCGATATCACCATCAGCAATGACTGTCAATGAACCAGAAGGTGGTTTTTTGGCATTTAAAAGTTCGATAGCGCCTTTAGCGCAATTTCCACCAAATTCATGGGGATCGATTGACTTCAGCAATTCGTATCCTGCACTTCCCCCTTTTACTTCATAATTGAATTGCATCCGATTGCCTTCCCGGGCTACTGGCTGTACAGCAGTTGTAATTCGAAGTTCGTCCCATTCTAACTTAGAACCAACTGTGTTTACAAGCCGAAAAACAATTTTGGAATCGTTGTATACTGAGTTCGTATTGACAATATGATCATCGATCTTTTGAGCTTTGTCTAGAGACATAACAAGCTCTAATTTTTCTTCTGTTGAAACTTTGGCAGGATCTAATTGGCACTTCTGCCAAACTGTCTTCTCAATAGGTTCCACATTTGAGAGGTCGAGGGATTTCTTCGAAAAACGGGCATTAGCTTTTGCGCTCTTTACTGCATCAGAAAGCAAATCTATACAAATCGAATCGGATAATGGTTCAGATGTCGAGGACATTCCCCAACATTCACCAACAAGTGCCCTCGCTACAGTTCCAGATTTCGTAGCTCTGCCAAATCTCCGAATGATTCCATTGCTTACATTGATTTGCGTCGAAGCGTGAGATTCTTGGCGAATATCAGCAAAGGATACTTCGTTATCACGAAGATTATCAACAGCCTTGGTCATTATCTCTAGCATGAGGTTTCACTAGAGCCCTCCGCTTGTGTGAAAAGATAAGTGTTTGGAGTAAAGCAGTTCTCTTACCCAAGAGGAATTCCATTGTCTAAATGAATAGTTTCCCCTTGAAGACGACGACTCCAGTACCACTGACCTTGACCTGCTCTATCGTTTCTTTATCTCCACGCACCTCGACGAATATCAGACCCGGTCGACCCACATAGTGACCTTGTTCAATGACTATACTAGTCACTGGATATGTGGATTCCATGAAACCATAACGAATCAAATAACTAGCCAAACTTCCAGCTGCGGAACCTGATACAGGGTCCTCATAGACACCTAGTGCAGGAGCAAAATGACGAACCTGAGCGTCAGATGTGGGTTCGCGTGTATCCCTTGTGAATACACTTAGAGAAACATAATCTGATTCTCTTTGAAGTTCCTTGAGTCTGTCATAATTTGGTTTTATTCTATCCAGAGACCTCATGGTTGAAACAGGCAAGATTAGATGAGGAGTGCCTGTACTGACAGTCTGAATAGGATTTGGAGATTGAAAATCAGCGAGGGAGAGACCAAGAGCCTCAAGATAATCTTTAGGATCATAGGTTTCTAAGAAATCCGGTTTTCTATGAGTAATCTGAATCTCATGTCGACCAGTTGATTCATTCTTGACTATCTCGATATTTAAAATTCCAGCTTTTGTTTCAAGGCTTGTCATTGTGATGTCCTTTACAGCCTCAATGAGACCCTCTCTAAGTAGTGCATGAAAGGCTGCAATTGTGGGGTGCCCTGAAAAACCGATCTCAATTTTTGGCGTGAAGTATCGGAATCGAAAGGACGCGACATCTGATTTCATTACAAATACAGTTTCTCGCGTGTTCATCTCGCGGGCTATCTTGTGCAACATCTCATCCTCTAGACGGTCTGCACCCAAAACTACAGATGCGGGATTTCCTCCGAATGGTTTGTCAGTGAATACATCGACATGAAAGATATCTAGTTCACCACGATTGGACATTAAGCATCATCTTGGATGTACTCTCGGTTTTTGTTAATTAACCATTGCATAGGGGTTGCATGAAAGGCCGGACATTTGAGGGAATATCCCAAAGTCATATAGCAGAATACTCCAAGTATCAGATTATGCCTATCAATATCATCCCTTTTTTTTCAGCAGTTTCCCCTGAGGGTCTCAGTAACGAGATCTTGATGGATTTGGAACAAGAAGGTGTGAATATACTTAGCACTAATAGCACGATCACCCCAAATGAGCCTACGTACATCTTCATTGGTACTGGAGGTACTGAGAACGATGTATCAAAATATCTTGAAACTAAAGACCTCAAGCCACCTATCATTTTGCTCAGTTATGATGAAAGGAATTCACTTCCAGCTGCGATGGAGATTCGTTCTTATTTGCAGAGGAAAGGAACCGCTGCAAGAATTGTGCACCTGCCATTGGCGCAACTACATGCTCTTCTTCGTAGATGGTCAAAATATCATGGCATTATGGAATTTCTTAGAAGTGCTAAGCTTGGAGTAATTGGTGAACCGTCATCTTGGTTGATTGCATCGCACGTGAATTCTCTAAAAGTGACAAAAAGATGGGGATTAGATATTGAAGATATTCCGATTGTCGAACTAACAAAGAAACTTCCTTCGGAAATCAGCAAGGAATTTCTGGAACAAGTTGATACATTCAAGTCCAAGGCTATTTGTCAAAGTGTTTCGGATGATGAAGTCGAAAAAGCTGGAATGGTTGCACAGAGATTAGAAGAACTAACCCAGAATAAGAAATTGGCAGCAGTCACAGTCCAGTGCTTTTCACTTCTACAAGAAACTGGTATCTCGGGGTGCTACCCTCTTTCGTTTCTTAACGACAAAGAAGGGCTCGTGGCAGGTTGTGAGGGAGATGTCCCAGCAACATTCACAATGCTCCTTGCTAGACTTCTTACGGGATCTCCGTCCTTCATGGCCAATGTTGCAAGTGTAGACCAAGAACTCAATACTGCAGTGTTTGCACATTGCACAATATCCACAGGCATTACCGATAGTTATGAAATCACAAATCACTTTGAAACAGGAATGAGTGTTGGTGTGCGAGGAAAACTACCTCTCATTGAGGTGACAGTGTTGAAGGTGTTTGGAGAAGACCTGAATGAATACTGGGTCTCTGGTGGAACCATTATTGATAATCTTGTGAATGACAAGGGATGTAGAACACAAATCCGTGTGGCAATGGATGAGTCTGTGGATTATTTCCTTGAAGAGTCACTGGCGAATCATCATATTATAATTCCTGGAGATCATGTCCAGGAGATTATTGAATTCTTTGACTTTGCAAATAGAGAATAGTCAAAGTGGAGAATTGGAAGCAGAGAAGAAGGTGGCGATCATGCGGGAAATCGTAGTATGCGGAATAATGTTGGAAGGGGGTAAGTTTAGAAATCTGCTTTAGTAATCACGAAATTCAGGTGGTTCATCAAATAGTGGACCTCTCCGTGAGTCCTTGGGAATTTCTCTTCTAATCATTCTGCTTCTCTTGACATTCCAGAGCGATATCAAACCACAACCAAATCCAATTCCTACAACGAGAATTGTATCAGGAAAAAATCTTGATTGAAATATAGAAGGAAACGCAAAATAGAGTACAGAAAAGATAATGCTGATTGAGA
>JAEOUM010000202.1 GCA_016839275.1 Candidatus Thorarchaeota archaeon | reverse complement strand
GACTGCATTTGCACTGATGGTTTTTGTTTTACTCTATATTCCATGCTTGGCAACCATAGGTGCGATAAGAAAGGAAACAGGATCATGGCGGTGGACAGCCTTTTCTATCCTCTATCAGCTGATTCTAGCGTACATGGTTGCACTTGCTGTAATATTCATAGGAGGATTCCTCATTGTCTAGAAATTATGCGAGTGAAATCCATATTCCAGAAGAGGGCAAGTGGCAATCGATACTCTCCCTTGTGGTAGGACTTTTTTATGGCGGAGTTGGAGTATTGCAACTTCTAGTCAGTATTGGGCTAGTGGGTTCTATCATGGGATTCACTGATCTCGTTGGAGGATTTTTATTAATGATTGTATCAGCAGTGTTTTTGACCGGTGTTAGACCGCTATCAAAGAATGAGCAGGAAGGGTATGCATTCATTGCAGTAGGCTATATCCTCGCAGCTATTCTATTTGCATTACAAGTGTTGGTCATACTAACAAACGCTCTCGGTTGGATACTTGGATTCGAAAACTGGCTAGGTTGGAACATATTTAATGATATCACTCCATCTCTCTGGATGTTCATCATTTTGATGACCGCAACAGGGTCTCTGTGGATCATAGGGAATCTGCGTGAGAGACTAATTCCCAAAGCGAAGGAGGTTTTACAATCGTGATTGAGCAGGTTCTTGACCTAATTGTTGAAAGTAAAATTGCTGACAAACGTGAGCTAGCAAGACAAGTAGGAGTCCAAGTAGAAACCCTTGATGATATTATAGATCTACTATGCCAGAGGGGTTATCTTAGAGAGGAAGAGGGAAGCTGCAATGAGAGCTCTTCTTGTTCTGGATGTAATCTAGAGGAGTCTTGTGGGTCGTCAGACAGACTAGGAAGGGCATTGTTTGTCACTGAAAAGGGCAAGCAATTTGTTAGAATTAGGAGGGAGCAAATGAAATGAATGAAAGAGAAAAGAATTCACAGAGCACCGAACTGACTCAGGCTCTAGAAATGTATGTGAAGACAATACACGATCTAGAGTCAGAGTTTGGTGCAGCAGCACCTTCAGATATTGCTGAACGACTTCAAGTCAAGGCTCCGAGTGTCACATCAGCGCTTCAAAAGCTAGATGCACTAGGGATGGCCAAGTATCATCGTTATCAACATGTAAATCTAACAAAGAAAGGAAAGGAAGTAGCTGAAATGCTTGACCGACGACACAGAACCTTACTCAATTTTCTGTTACTAATCGGTGTCGATGAAGAGATTGCACTTAGTGACGCCTGTGAGATTGAACATGTAGTTCACCGTCAGACCATTGAAAAACTTGCAAAGTATCTTGAAAACAATAAAGATTGAGAATAATTCGTGATGGTACTAGATACTTGCAACTGGGATACATATTAACCAAATATCTTTTTTACAAGTTGCGATAATCAAAAGAGTGATAGCTCCTACAGCTCCTGAATTGAAGTAGAAGGAGGCGGCCATGTGAGTTCTAGACCGGATACATTCAGAATCTTAGTTGCAGGAGATGAAGAACTTGGGTTCTGTTTCTGTGAAAAATTACTAGACAAGAAACTTGGAGATCCCAGGGATGTTGCAAAGAAATCTCTTGAGAAATCTTGGCCAAAAGACGAGTGGATTAAACATTCTACAATCATGAGGGATGGTGTCATCACGACACTTGAGTTGGACTTAGAACTCCATGGTGCTTGGGTCTGGGAACTCTACAGTGCTCTTGAGCCACGAGACTACTTCCGTAGGTTCTCAGGCATCATATTATGTGCGGATTCGACGCGAGCCAATTTACCTTCAGAGCTGTCCAATTTCATGGATTCTGTTAATATACATGTAGGGCATCTGCTACCTACAATCATGATTGTCGACCAATCAAAAAGGCTTGCAAAGAGGCAGACTGATGCATTACGTGACATTGCGAAAACTCTCTCAGTTCCAATCTTCTTCATCAACTTGAATACAGGCGAGAACATTGATACAGCATTCAAGCATCTTGCTGATGAGATTTCGAATTACGCATATGGCTGAACTACTCGATTAGTTTTGCGAAATCAGCCTCAGATAGAATCTTCACTCCAAGTTTTTTAGCTTTCTGAAGCTTTGAGCCAGCCTCTGCTCCAGCAACAACATAGTCAATCTTACTAGATACACTAGAGGATACTGTCCCTCCTTGCAATTCAACAATCGTAGCGGCTTCTTCTCTCCTCCACCTCGTTAAGGTCCCAGTGAAGACGAAAGTAAGTCCTTTGAATTTCCCAGATGAAGTTGAACTCCTGCCTTTCATCGTTGACATTGAAAGACCAGCTCTAGTCAACTCGGAAATAGTATCTCGTGTATCTGCGTCAGCAAAGAACTCTGTTATACTTCGAGCAATCTCTGGACCAATAGAATCAATCTGCTGCAATTCAAATAGAGAAGCCTTCTGAAGGCGTTCCATGGAGCCAAATTCGCTAGCAAGGATTTTTGCAGTCTGCGAGCCTACCTGCGGAATTCCAAGCGCAAATAGCAATCGATGGAAAGGTTGCTTTTTACTCTTAGAAATCTCTTCGATAAGAGACTCTGAACTACGATCTCCAAATCTCTCCAGCTCTCCAAGCTGTTCGGCAGTTAGTAAATAGATAGAAGAGATGCTATTCACGAGACCTGCATCAATGAGCTGGTCTATTCGTTTTTGACCCAAGCCTTCTATATCCATACCACTCCGGGATACAAAATGTGAGAGACTTCGACGAAGTTGCGCTGGACAACGGATATTTGTACAGGTTGCGGTCTTCTTATCACTACTTACAGAGATAGGATATTCACAGATTGGGCAATCTTTAGGTATCTGGAATTTTATTTCGGTCCCATCACGTTTACTCTCAATCGGTATTACAACCTGAGGAATTACATCACCCGCACGCTCAATGATTACTGTGTCACCAATTCGCAAATCTTTTCTCAGAACCTCACTAAAGTTGTGAAGAGTCGCACGAGCAACCTCCACCCCACCAACATTCACTGGATCAAGCTCAGCAACCGGCGTAAGACGCCCCGTGCGACCTACTTGGATGATTATATCGCGAAGTTTGGTTGTTGCACTTCGCGGTTTGAACTTGTAGGCAACTGCCCATTTCGGATCGCGTGTACGCATACCTAATCGGGATTGGTCAGCAAGATTGTTAATCTTAATGACAACCCCATCAATCTCGTAGGGAAGAATGTCTCGAAGCTCATCCATTTCATTGTGATAAACTAGAGCTTCTTTAATGTCATGACAGATTTTGGTACGGGCTATATTTGTCTTGAGCCCCCACTTTGAGAGCGAATGAAGAACCTCAGCTTGAGTCTTGAATTCTCGGCCTGTTGCTTCCGCGACGCTGTAAAGGAATATCTGCAGGGATCGCCCAGCTGTTATTTTTGGATCTAGTTGTCTGAGCGACCCTGCGGCTGCGTTCCGAGGATTTGCAAAGGTGGATTCCCCGTTCTTCTCTCGAGCCTTATTCAACGCATTGAAGCTCGCGAAGCTCATGTAAACCTCTCCGCGCACTACAAGGCTATTTGGAGATTTCTCTCCTTCATACGAAAGTAGAACAAGAGGAACTTCTCTAATTGTGCGGATATTGGCAGTAACATCCTCTCCGGTCTCGCCATCTCCTCTGGTGGAGGCAACGGTGAGAATACCTTTCTCATAAATGAGTTCCACAGCAAGTCCATCGAACTTCGGCTCTGCAATATATTCTACCTTAGAAATCCCAAGCTCTCTACGACATGATTCATCGAAGGTGTACACAGCAGATTCGTCATAGACAGTCTTCAGACTTACCATTGGAATTGGATGGCGAACGAGACCGAGTTCTTGTCTTGGTTCAGCTCCGACCTTCTGAGTTGGTGAGTCTGAAGTCTTCAATTCTGGGAACTTTTCTTCGAGTTCAAGTAAGGTTAGAAAAAATCGATCGTATTCAATATCAGTGATGACAGGTGAGTCGAGAATGTAGTATCTATAGTTGTGATATCGAATCGCATCTCGCAATTTTGCAATCGCCACTGATGCCTCGTTCGATGTCTTGATTGATTTCGGATTTACCTTTGGTCGCGCTTCTATCCTCATGCCCGATGCTCCTCCATTATCATATCTACACATCTTACCTATAAACTGCAAGGTTTAATCCTTGCGT
>JAEOUM010000201.1 GCA_016839275.1 Candidatus Thorarchaeota archaeon | reverse complement strand
TCCGTATTTTTCTGCCAATCTGACTAAGACTTCTCCCTTTCCACATGCGATGTCAAGAACTCGTGAATCTTTTGATAGACTGAGTAGGTTACAGAAGCGATCGAATTTCTCATTACTTATTGGATTGCAGAGAATATGATGCTTGTGTGTAATATCAAAATACTTCCATTTGTCCATTTTCTCTAACCTCATATTGATTGATTCTAAGAAACATTATGAAAAATATATCCAATGATTCAAATCCCGTCTGGCCCGCCATAATCCGTTTTTCCAATCTCTTGCTCTGAAATCAGACCTTATTTTCTAATTTTCAATAGATATGAAAATGGTGTGCCTTTCATGTTAAATGATAATGGAATTCGTGTTTTCTTTTCCTCAAAAACAATTGGAGTTTTCAAAGGAAGAGAAGGTATAGTACATGTCTGCCATTCATGCGATAGGAATTTTGGAATACAGAACGAATATAGACAAGTTATTCCCCCTGAAATAATGACGTTAGTCTTCTCAGCCGAATTGGCTTCACGGGAGCTAGGAGTTAATCTTGAACTAATAGATGTCAATCGATTGAAACTGGTTCATAGAATGAAAGAAATGATGAACGGAAAACCACTTCCCCGAATTACTATTGGAGAGAAGTTCATTTCTGGAGAACCAACAAAAGATGAGATAATTGCATTCTATCGCGGTTCTTGCGATACACCGGATAGCTCTTAGTGTCTGGATGATCCAAAATCCCCCTTTGCCCGCCATCTCACTGAATCTTGCTTCGTCCAATTCTCTATTATATTATAACAATGTAAGATATTTGGCTAATCAAAATGGAAAGAGCACTCAGAACTGATACAGGAGAAATTCGCTTTCTCTGGAAACTTGCAGCAACGCTCATACTGCTTCTTGCATTAATCGTCGTTAGTAGAATTGCTTTGATATTTGTAGTCCAGCAGATTTTCATCTTACAAGGAGTGCCATCTTCTGTCGCTCTTCAAAATGCTCAAATCTTTGTAGCTGAATCATCCGAGGGTCAAGCGATTGCGAGTTCATTGGATGTTCTCTTGACCTTCATACTTGTCGTCGTCTTAGTTACACGTATCGAGAAACATGAATTCCACCTGGTCGATATTGGTTTGAACCTACAGCGTAATACCCTACCCTTCATGGTACTTGGATTCGCTATTGGGTGTGGCCTGTTTCTTGGATCTGCAATCTTTGGAGTACTTCTCGGCACACTAGAGGTCCCGATTCTTCCAAATCTCGAACAATGGCCACTATTGAGCGCACTAGTTGCTTCAATAATGTTCTATATTCTGAATAGCTTTTGGCAAGAGATAGTGTTTCGAGGATACTTACAGACTGGTGCAGTCAAGGAATATGGTCAGCTATTTGGAATTGTCCTGATAACAGTGATTTTTGTAGTCTTTCATGGATTAGTTCAAGTCCTAACACCCATTGGAGTTCTTTCAGGATTGCTATTGTTCAGTTTCATAGGATTATTGTATGATACGACCAAGTCGCTCTATCTTGTGGGTGTCACTCATGCAGTTCTCAACTTTCTACCAATTCTATTCAACATCTCGTGGCTAGGATCAGAAACAGCTATGACATATGGTGTTGCACTTCTTCTATTGATTTTGGTGATGTACCAAACCAAGCAGCGAAGTTCACTCGTTCCAGAATGATTTCAGACGTAAGAATCACATCAAAACTCGTCTAGCCTACCATTAGTCTCTCTCTATCCTACTCGAATCTAGCATGAAGTCGTGAAATGATTTCTTCAGCCTCTGCCATTATTCTATCCAATAATTCCTTGACCGTGGGAACATCTTTGATTAAGCCTACACCTTGACCGCAACTTACGACCCCAAGGTCAATATCTCCATTTCTGTACATCTCCTGCGCTTTATCTCCAGATGCAGCTTGAATGAGAGCGAATAGGGGCGCTGCTTGAGCCTCCAGTTCAAGTACATGCTGTGCTGCTTTGTTGTTCCATAGTCTGTGAGTATTTTTAACAGAACGCAAAGCCAAAATTGTATCAGTTTCAGCTGCTTTAACAAACGCCTGTTTAAGATTGTCATGAATGGGACATTCTTTTGTAGCCATCATCCTTGTACCCATGATTGCTCCTTCAGCACCTAGCGCCAAGACGGCGGCAACACCTCTGCCATCTGATATTCCTCCCCCAGCAATTACAGGCACATCTAGAGTATCAACTACGGATGGAGTCATCACCATCGTTCCTATATCTAGAGTCCCGGTAGCTCCACCATTCTCATATCCAACTACTGTTATTATATCAGCGCCCAAGGACGCTCCCTTTATCGCGTATCTTACTCCAGCACATTTGTGAATCCAGATAGCGCCCCCCTCTCTGAATTTAGGAACTAAAGCCTCTGGAGCTCTGTGGCCACTTGTTTCAATAATTTTCACACCCTCCGCTAATGTAGCATCCACATAATCTTCTAGCTTGTCTTGAGGCATCAATGCGGGGAACAAATTGATATTTACTGCAAATGGTTGATTTGTAAGAGATTGTGTTTTTTGGATTGCATCTCGAAGATCATCAGGGGACTTGTAATTTGCACTGGCTAATACAGCACAGGCACCAGCATTACTGGCTGCCGCGACAAATTCAGGATTGGAAATCCTTGCCATGGCCCCTGATATAATCGGATATTTGCATCCCAACATCTCGGTTACTTTTGTCTTTATCATCTAGTTCACCCACATCCTTTGACCATTGACAGGATTCTCATAGATAAATCTCATTATCGGATGAAACAATTGCTACGAAGCCGTACATTTACAAATTTGTTTAAATTCACTCTAATCTCTTGATTAGATAGTACTGCATGTTTCACATCTTCTCTCTCTAGTAACTTTCTCAGCATGCATCATGAGTTCTTTTCCATAACCCTGACCACGGCACCTCCCATCAACCCAGAGATCATTCACTGTCATGGTCCCTAGCACTGAATAACAGCATAGACCTCCAATCATCAAATTTTCATCGTTCTTGATAATCAATCGAAATATGTGGGTACTCCTTGAGGACGCCAGCAACATAATCATCGAAATTCTTTCCGAGACTCCCGTCTAGCCCTCCATTTGATTTTGATATGTGATTATAATCTCGGATAACGAGTATACAATGGAAAGATTGTCCATGCCCTAGGCAATTATCCTGTTTTCCTTGAGGTGGTGTAATTGAATGTACATCAAGAACCAATGGATTCAGAAGAATTACTTCCCATAACTCTCCTTAACGGAATCACCTCACAAGGAATTCCTGTTCCCACATTATATGCAATACGCTACCTTAGTAGGGAATTAGAGTCTGCTCTCGAGACCTTGATCAAAAGCTCACAACTCCAAGAATTTCTCAGTCAAAGAGGGGAGGAAAAAGAAGAGATACATAACCGCCTTCTACGAATAATCAAACTTTTTCAAGAATTTCTTATGATGGATGCTCGCAGATGAGCTTGTTTTCTTACAGTATTTTCCCCATTACCAGCATGTTGTGATATTTTTCGTCTGCTCCATAATAGGCGTCTAGCAGAGTTCCTTCGATTTTGAATCCTAATTTTTCGTACAAGCGTACTGCGGCTTTATTATCTTCTACCACTTCAAGACCGATCCTATGCAAGCCTTTACCCTTGGCTAGACCAAGAAGTTTCTTTATCATCACAGTACCCAATCCCACGCCATGAAAATCCTGGTGCAAGTAGATCATCATGCCGCCGATTCCTCTTCCTCTTGGGAGTAGATTTGTGTAGCTTGCTGAGATTCCCACAATCTTCTGATCGTATACCGCCACCAGAGAGAGCCCCTTGCCTACACCATTCATCCAACGGTCTATCTTTGCTTCATCATATGGCGGGCTGCCCCACAATACTACATAGTCTGAGAAGCTATTGACCATGTCGAGAAGCAGCTCCTTGTCCTCGTGTGTGAGGAACCTAACTACTACCTCTCGCCCATCTTTCATTTTCGTTTTACTTACTTCCATACGCCCAAATTGACTGTCAAACTTCATTGATGTTTCGGTTTCAATCAACTCATAGTATTGATGACTCTGATCATCAAGAAAGAGATTCTGAAGCATGTATTCGCTTCACTGAATCCGAAGAGAAGTATGTTCTATATTTACTAAGTCTAAATGCAATTGTTACCCAATCACAGGGCTCCATCACATATACGTAGAGATATAAGTTTGTATACAATCGTATACGTTCGGTGATTAAAATGAGTCAAGTTACAGATACAAAATCACTCATCATTCTCGTACTCCAAGCAATTGCATTGGCAGTTGGTGTCTTTGGGATAGTTATCCCATATATCTCTCCAACAATTACTGCTGATACAATTCTGAATCTCTTCGGAATCGCTATCTTTTGTCTTGCCCTTGCTGGAATCATGTCGAGACAAAAATAGAACATGTGGAGTTCTTGCGATTAATTGATGCATCATGAAGGTTGAGTCCAACAAGGCTCACCCCTTCACGTTTTTTGAATCATCAATATATTTTCTGTCTACGGCTCTTAATACGCCCGACATGTGTCGGTGCAAAGGTTATGCCTATTCTTTACACATATTCTATCGGTGATAGAGATGGAATATACACAGAAATACCACTCAACTCTTCGTGTGGAATTGTCCACACCAATCGAAATCAAGACATCATCTGCTCCAAAGCAGACCGATTCTTATGAAAAAGCATCTGCTGAGTTCCGCAGACATCTTGCGTCTGAAGAGGCATTACGTCAGCTAGAGCAAAGAAAGTCTCTCAGTGCAGCAATGGCTCACAGAATGTCCTTCATGCGATAGACTGGATAGGTGTGATAAAGTCATGTCTAAGATTATTGCTTTCTGCGGCTTGGATTGTAGTAAGTGTGATGCATTTATGGCAACTCAAGCCGAGGATCCAGAACGTATGGAACAAATTGCTGAACGGTGGACTCGAGAACTCAAGACTCAATTCACAATACAGGATGTTCTATGTGATGGATGTCGGTCTTCGCGGATATCAGGTTGGTGTCAGAGAATATGCGTGATACGACCCTGTGCTGAGAAGCGTGGCGTGGAAACATGTGCTAGCTGTAGTGACTACCAATGTGAGAAACTCGAAAAATTCTTGTCGGATGAACCAGCCGCCAGAGAGTATCTCGAAGAGACTAGGAAATCGCTTATTGAGAAGGGCTAGGATACCATACAGGTTTCAAGCTAATCATTGAATAGTCAAGTTAATCAAATGCTTGAGAGAGGTATACTAGCTGGCATC
>JAEOUM010000200.1 GCA_016839275.1 Candidatus Thorarchaeota archaeon | reverse complement strand
TCCTGGCGAACAAGATACTGTAAGTTTCTATTATGGTGAAGAACATGCAATTGTCAGTATTTTGTATAGGAAGGGCTACGAGCCAAATGCACGTATTCATGCTGAAGACGAGGTGATTGTCACTTGCCGAGGACTGCCTGAAGGTATGAAAATCGAACTACGTGTGGCACGCTTCAATACCGATTCACGATTTATCGAGATGAGTGTAGCAGGACCTGAAAAGCCTGTTAACATAATACTTGAAGGATTTGAGAAGCAATTCAATACAAACCATATTCCTGAAGAGAGAAATATAGAATACACTCTTCGAAATGCAAGAGCAGCTATGCAAATACATGCGTGGCGAGTTGTGGAACTGAATGCTCAAAAAGCGCTCAATTGCGAGCCATATAATTCAGATGCCATGATGTTTCTTGGAATTGCGAAGGCATTTCAAGGGTATGAACCAGAGGGAGAGAATCTACTTCTAACATCATTAACATTGAATCCAAGAAACGTTGATGCATACTATAACCTCGGTCTTATCGTTCTTAATCAGGGAAGATGCATTCTTGCAAGTGACGCATTCAAAAAGGGACTCTCAATCGAGCCTACATATCATCCTCTTCACTATCAATTAGGACGAGCTCTCGAACGACTCGGTGAATTGAGTAAGGCATTAGAGGCGTATCAAGGGGCTCTGAAACACCGCCCAATCCCTGAGGAGGTTTGGCAGTATTCTGGAAATGACTTTACAACTGCTACAATAGAATCAATAACTCGTATAAATGAAGCAATTCAGACCAATCAAATCAAAACTGAAGAGCAGTGTTCAGAGTAATGGAGATGTAGCTGGTTCCTATTTTGATTTGACATTTTTCATCATAAATGCTATTGTCCGAATATGCAACAATTGATATACATGAAATATCGGAGAGCATTTTGAAAACACCTCTCAGAGTGATGTTTATTCCACAAATTCCAATTCTATCTCTTCATCATCTGCAGTCAGTACAACCACCTTTTCGGGTTTTCCTTCTTTATCGAATTCAAACCTCATTGCTCTTGCACTTATTTCTCCAATGAATTCTAGCTCGTTGAAGGGAGTTAGGATCTCTTCAAACTCGCCTATCTTGACTACGAGATTGCCATCCTTAACGATAAATTCGACCAGATTCTTTCGCTTGTATTTCCCCACAAGCCTCTGTAAACTTTCAGGAGTGACCTCTTTCTTAGCATATTTGAAGAACTCTGTGAGTTTCTTTTCTTTTCGATATCTTCCTACTGGGGCGAGTAATACCACAAACTCCTCATCTGTGTTCAAGTCAAACAGGGTATCCAACTTGTTTTGTTCGTAGTAACCAATGGCCACAGTTCCCAAATTGATTGCTTCACAAGACATGTAGAGATTTTGAGAGACTATTCCCAAATCTATAGCGATGAACTTGTGAGAGAGGATTGTATAACGCCATTCAGTTCGATACGGAACAGCTGTCCAACAGAAAATAACAGGAGCTGCTCCCACAAACTTCTGGTCAAAAGAGAGTCTACCCATTGTTTCTTCTGCATTATCTATTTTCTTGATAAACAATAATTGATGTGTGAAGGAGATATAACGATAGAGACCTGGTTCAAGTCCTTCCACTCTATTAATGACTAGATAGGTCTCTAATGGACTCTTGGCACCAGCAGAAGGAACAGTACGTCTGACTCCGCGACCTGATTTTAGTACTTCTTTTAATCCTTGAGTGCTCCAGAGAAGAAATGATAATTCTTCCAAATTTAGAGGATCTGAGGTATATTTCCTTCTACTCTTTCTACTATTGACAAGATCAAGAAAGGGGGCTTTTCCAATCGTAAATTCATCAGGAGGAATTAAATCAATGACAGGAGCGTCTTCAGGAAATGGCTGTTGAAAAAGAGGTGGAGGAACTTTTTTCTTTTCGTCGGATTCTGGGACAATTTCATCGTATTCTTCAGAATCGAAAAAGTGTAAGAATTTTCTTCCTTCTTTCATAGTGGGAAGACAACTATGAAATTAATTAATGTAACCAGTTAAGCAATGTGCTAATCTATGCAAAGCACGTGCTCGAAAATCAGGAATTATAAGGATAAAAACGAATTAGACTCCAGTGTGATATGTTTCATTACTTTTTTCCCGAGTGGATTATTTTATGACATAATTGTATAGTGTAATGAACAATCCCAGGTGGTGAGAGCTATGGCAGATGATGTGTTTTACAGAGTTCTTCTGATTGCGCTTTATGCCATGTTCTTCGGTGTCAGAGGGTATTATCGATTCCTCAAACCAAGACAGGTAGAACCTGAACCTGCAGAAGTTGAACGAAAAGCATTCGGCAAGGCTGAGGCGGTCATGATCTTTGCTATTCTTGGATACTTTGGTTCACTTATCCTATACTTACTAGGCTTATCATGGTTTGATTGGTCGCAGATATCAGGGTATCCTGAATCCATACGGTGGATTGGTGTTGTAATCGTACTGGGAAACATACCACTACTTGGATGGATCCATCGCACACTTGATAGGCAATACTCAGCCTGCCTGCGAATCAAGGAGAGCCATTTACTGATCACAGAAGGGGCATATGCAAGAGTTCGACATCCTATGTATACAGTACTGAATGCATTCTCAATCGGTATATCGCTTTTGACTGCGAACTTCATGATTATTGGTTTCGCGATACTAGTGGCTATTCCATTTCACTTCGTAGCTCAAAAGGAAGAGCAGATGCTCCTCGAAACATTTGGTGAGAGATACTCTGAGTATATGCAGCGAACGGGTCGATTCTTTCCACGGTTAAGGAAATAGGAATTAATCGGATAGTATTAGTAGAGCGAATGTTCCGCGGATTACATATTCATCGACTTATAGAAAATCAAATCTGTTCCCCATATTGTGTCACGATCTTCACACTCCTTTGGTCGATATGGCTACTCCCAAGGAGTTTCTGGCGGTTTCGGACTGTATTTTTTCGCAATTAGCAAACCCATGATTAGCTGAATCGGTATAGGGCCCGTAAAATGAAGATATCCGTTACTCAGCATATAAGGAACAAAGATGAAAATCTCATACAGAGGAATGGCAAGGGTCAAGAGGCCAACTAAAGCGGTCTTCGACATTGATGTCTTGGCCTGAGCATAACGTACTACTTGTACTGCGAAAAGGATGTTGAAAAACCCGTACACTGGAACCATTAGAAGAATCATGGGATTCAGAATATGTAATCCATAGAAGACATTACTTGGGTCAACTGGTATGTATAAACCAAGGAATGACATTCCTCTGAAAGAGTAATCATTTCTCGATATAACTGCCCATAATAGTGAGTAGATAGTGCCGTCCATCACAGACCCAACTCCTGTGATTATGTAAAAAAAGACTGCAAATGGTGCAAACAGTGTCACTAAGATCCAGACAATAAGAACTGATTTTGGAAGTGAATTTCTCTTTTTTTGTTCTGTCATTGTTATTGACTCCCGCCTCACAATGATTTTCACAAATAATGTCGCATTTTAATCTACTCAAATTGCCATTATTGTACTATGCCACATAAAGAAAATATTCTTTCTATATCATCCTTTGTACAGGAAACAATCATTAGAAAAAACGCAAACCGAACTGGATTTTCTACCATGATTTGAATTTCTTTTTTCCCTTTCCTTGATGAAGAATTAGAATCTGGAGAACTTATCTATAGGGGCAGAATGTATTTTCTATATAGGATAAGTTCTCTTCGATGCTATTTCGATAACGCTTCAGAGCAGTCTTTATCCTTTCAGGAAGGTCTTCGAATCGTCCTTTCCCGGCTAAGTCATAGTCCATATTGAATGCGTTATAGTGAATGAATTCAAACAATTTGAGGGCATTGGGGAGATGCTCAGTCCATGAGTCTTCAAGGTGGTTTTCTTCTTCGTATCCCTTCATGAGATGCTCAAGGTAATAATCAGCAAAATCACGATTAGACATGCTATCTGGTTTCTCCCAAAGTGAGAATCCTAGTGCATTTGCGATATCAAAAACAAAGAATCCGTACGCAGAGTCGTCAAAATCCAATACAGTGAGCCGGGTCCCATCGAGGAAAAGATTACCATGATGCACATCTTGATGAATTAGTCCGAATGAATCTCTATCCTGCGGAAGTTTTTTGAAATAATTCATGAGGGCATCAAATCTCTCGAGAACTTTAGTCTGTGCTGCTGGAATCAGG
>JAEOUM010000199.1 GCA_016839275.1 Candidatus Thorarchaeota archaeon | reverse complement strand
GTTGGGTGTGGTAACCGATGGTAGTTCGTTACCATGATACTTCACCGACGCCCGCTTCTTGTAATGTGTCACTCGTACTAAAGGGTTCGCATCTTCGTAAAAGAATGAATACTGAAACCAGAATCGTTAAGACATGATGTAAGAATTATGGAACATAATATGACCGAAGAGGGATTCTGATGGAGGGACTCCCAGGAAGGAATGAACTGAATCTGTTGACTGATGTTGTATATTCCTTCTTCAACGGATTGATTTTGTTTGTCTTCACTTATCCCTTGTTCCTTGGACTGGTTATGATATGGAATGTAGCTGGATATATTCACGGTATCGTAGTGACAAATATCTGGTTCATAGCTCTGCTTGCTCTCGCCACTACATCTGTGATTATAGGAGTTGTCAACACACTCATAGCAAAGTATCTATGGTCCTATCGATGCAAAAATTATGGCAAGGCGTGGATGACTCAGGGATTAACTATTATTGTCATTACCCAACTACTTCTTATCCCGTTTCCCACAGTTTTAACGGTTATTACTTTATTGCCTCTATGGATACAACCCGTTTTTCTGGTTCTCGTTTTCACAGATGTCTTCATGCTCTTTGGTATTATTGGACGAATGATTGCTAAGCAGTATATTGAGCCGCTCCCGTATAGATATCGATCGATTAACAAAGAAAAGATTCCATCTTTTGCTGGAACGAGAACAAAATGTCCTTGGTGCCATATTTCCCATAAGTATCGTGATTATGATATAGAAGATGATAGTACCGTTAAATGTTTCACCTGTAATCGTTCATTCTACATAGACCCAATTGGTTCTCTAATGGAAAAGATTGGCGTAAAGAGAGAAGTTGACACAAGGATAGATCTTTGAAAGCAATAGTGAATTCAGAACAGAGCTACTTGACCAAAATCATTAATTGGGTTTTCATATCCTATATTAACTGAATCATAGTAGAGGGCGCTCTTCGTGAGAACATACAAGGATCACAAGTCCATTCCATTAAACCTTACGAATTATTTTCTTCAGGGAATCGTTCTTTTTGCAGTTTCATGCATACCCTTTTGGATTCAGTTTAATCCATACTACTGGTCTTGGTCAAGTCTGCTTGTATTCAATGTGACAAGCTCAATTGTTCTCGTACTTGTGATCGGTATGATTAATATGATGATTTCAGAGCCACTTTGGTCACTCACTCTAAAGAGCAATGTTGAGAGTTGGATTACTCAAGGATTTCTCATTGTATTTCCAACCCAGATCCTTCTGCTGGCCTTTCAATGGGTCATTCAATTCATTTCGGAAAATCCGACAATCACATTACTGATTTTTGGTTTAGTTCTGTTTTTTGTCTATTCCATTATCTTTGGAATTATCGGGAACGCTGCTGCTAGGAAGTATATCGAAAATGAGTCAGAAAACCACATAACTGCAAGTCAAAAGCCAACATCACTCGATGGCACACGCGGAAGATGCCCGTCGTGCGGAGAATCTTTCAGATATTTAATCCGCGACATATCTGAAGAAGGTACTGTCAAATGCCTAAATTGCAAAAATACTTTCTATATAGAAACCACTGAAGAATTACTAAGAAAACTTGGTCAGTATCGGAAGGATGATTCAAAGATAGACATTCAATAACACGGAAAATGATTCTTCTATCATTTGTATTTCCTGCATCTGCACCAATCAACATAGCTCAACTTACGAAAATGGTTACTTGTCATTGTCTTTTTTATTTTCCAATCGTGATAACTGACTCAAATTCGCTTACAACGTAGATTTTATCAACATCAACTCGAATGACTGCGCAATCAGGGGAGTTGACAAAATCTGTTAGAGAGGGATGAAGTTCCAAGAGAAGGGCTGCATACTCATCACGTTCAGGACCAATAATATCCTTGGCAGTACCTATAACAGTGATTGAGGTTGTTTCGTTGAAATCGCTAGATTTCTTGTTTCTGTCATCAATAATTAGAGATACTCTTGGATTGACTGATAGGTTTCGGTATTTTAATCTCTGGCGCATTGTGGCGAAAACAAAGTGGCTAATATCATCTGTCACAGCATATGCAACCAGGCATGAATAGGGTTCGTCATTCCTTGAGGTGCTAAGAACTGCAACACTCTGAGAATCAATCACTTTCTTTATCCGTTGAATAACTTCACTATTAGTTCCCATTACTTTTCCCAACTCATATTTAGATTACTTCATGTTTTAAAAAAATCCCTAAAGCAATATTGAAAACAATTGTCAAAGATGTTCAGAAAGGAGCTACATAATATGCCCAAATTTCCTCATCTGACTGCTGAAAACCTGAATCGAGACGAGATTGAGATACCATCCCAGTTGCATGGAAAATTGAATGTAATTATCGTCGCATTTCAGCAATGGCATCAGAATCTTGTTGATACGTGGATTCCTTTGTTGGCTGAACTAGCAGAGAAATATCCAGAACTAGATTTCTATGAACTTCCAACAATCAGAAAGATGAACTTTGTCTATAGGAGGTTCATCGATGGTGGAATGAGAGCAGGAATTAGATCGAGCGAAACAAGGGGTAGAACAATCACTCTCTATATCGATAAAACGCCATTCAAGGAAGCACTAGAGATAGAAAATGAAGATACAATCTACGTCTTTGTTGTGGATAGAGAGGGCGAGATATTTTGGAGAAGTGAAGGAGCAATTGACCAAGAGAAGGCTCATTCACTCAAATCTAAAATCGAAACTCTCTTTGAAACCTCTTAATGCTTCAATCTACTATCTGGATGCATCAAAGGGTGCTGCACTTTCAAGCACATCAACTGAAATCTCTTGAATACCCTGATGGGCATAGTAGGTTTCATAGAGCGACTTGTAAATTCCATCAATCTTCAAGAGCTCATCATGAGAACCCATCTCGACAAGACGACCTTGGTCGAATACGAAGATTCTGTCAGCATTAGCAATAGTACTAAGTCTGTGGGCAATCACAACTGTCGTCCGACCAGCGAACAATTTTTCCTGTGCATATTGAACCAACGATTCAGAGTATGCATCGAGTCGACTTGTTGCCTCATCAAGAATTAGAATTCTCGGATTTGCCAGTAGTGTTCTCACAATGGTGATCATTTGCCTTTGTCCAGAACTCAAATTCTTTCCTCCCTCAAGGACAAGAGAGTCATACCCATTTGGCAAAGTATCAAGAAACTCGCAAGCAAGAGTAATACTGCAGATATCCTTTACATCCTCATCGCTAATATCCGGGACTCCATACTTCATGTTTTCGAGCACGGTTCCGTCAAAGAGATACGGCTCTTGTGCAACTAGAGATACTTTGCTATGTAGAGAGTCAAGTGTGATATCTCGTAGGTCCTGATTACCAATTAGAATACGACCTTTTTGCGGATCATAGAATCGATTGATTAGAGATGCAATAGTAGATTTCCCAGCTCCAGTCTTGCCAACAATCGCCACAGTTTCTCCAGTGCTTATTTTGAAATTGACATCTTGAAGAACCTCGGATCCTGAAAGATAAGAGAATGTGACATTTTCAAAGACAATTCCGTCGCTTTCCTTCTCGAGAGGAACAGCACTAGGAGACTCGGTCAACGCACGTTTAGACTCTAAGACATCTGAGATTCGGTCCATCGCTCCAAGTGACGCTTGAACCTGAGTACCATTCAGACTGACCATAATGAGGGGAAACATGAATCGTTGAACAAGAATGACTCCAAGAAACAACTCACCGACGCTTAGTATAGCCACAGTTCCAAAGGCAAGTCCAGCTCCCACAAAGAGAACGGCAGCAGTGATGAAAACTGCTGTTGCTTGGAATGTTGGAAATAGGAATGTGAAGAACATAGTCAATCGGAAATTGTGTTTGTATGCTTCCTGATTCAATTGTAATAATTGAGTAGCGGTCTCCTTCTCTCTATTGAAAGCCTTGGCAATTTGGATACCACTTAGATTCTCAGCGATTTGTCCAGATACTTGACCATATGCTCTCTGTGTTGCAAGCATCGTGCGTTGTCCAACTGTGCCATATAGAATAGTCATAACAATGACAACTGGCACTGTAATCAACGCAGTGAGGGCCACAACTGGTGATGTGAACCATAGAACCATGAATGTGACGATTAGAAGAACAAGCTGACTTGATATGTCCATCAGAACCTGAATACCAATGCTCAGGGCATCTGTATCTGATGTAACTCTCGATGTGACATTACCACTCTGCTCTGATTTGTGATAAGAAAGGTCTGCATCTATTAGATGGGCATGGACATCCTTCTGCACACTCTGCACAAATCCAGCTTGAGCCCTAGCGATGACCCAAGTATAGAAGGAACCAGCAATCCAGCTAGCAAATCTCAATCCAAAATAGAGCAACACAAGGGGTAGAATAGCAGAGAGCACATCTGAACCAGCGATTAGCTCAACTATGGTATCGATTCCAGATGAAAGTAAAAGCGGACTGATAGCATCGATGACACTTGATGCGATAGCTAGGAAAGCACCGATGATAACTATTTTCCTGAATCCACGAAAGTAGCCGCCCATCCTTCTTAAAAGAACACTCACAGGACGACTCCGCTTCTTGCGGTTCATCGAAGGCGGTCCACCCCTACTACTCATGTAATTACAACCTCCTGCACAGGAACTTCCTCTAGGAGCTTCCGTGTTTCTGGCAGACGATCAAAGATCTGCCTGTAATGAGAAGAAGTCCGAATGAGTTCATCATGTGAACCAATAGCTATCAGCATACCTTTGTCTATAATAATGACAAGATCAGACTCCAATAATGTTCTCAACCTTTGTGTCACAGTAATGCTGGTTCTATCATTCATCGCCTCTGCCAAAGCACTTCGCATTAGATACTCTGTTCTCGCATCAATCGCACTAGTCGAGTCATCAAGTAACAAGATATGGGGATTATGCATTAGAGCACGCGCAATAGCGAGTCTTTGACG
This sequence comes from Candidatus Thorarchaeota archaeon, assembly GCA_016839275.1. Lineage (GTDB taxonomy): Archaea > Asgardarchaeota > Thorarchaeia > Thorarchaeales > Thorarchaeaceae > SMTZ1-45. The sequence goes on along the minus strand of JAEOUM010000199.1, from coordinate 13,725 downwards.
TTGTCCACCACTCAAGGTGAAACCTCTCTCACCAACCTGTGTATCATAACCCTGCGGCATCTCCTGTATGAATTCATGAGCCTGAGCCTTTATTGCAGCCTGAATAATGGCCTCTTGAGCTGCATTTGGACTGCCATACGCAATGTTATCCTTAATTGACATCTTAAACAAGAAAACATCCTGTTCAACTAGTCCAACAGCCTTTCGAACTTGATCAGAACGAATCTGTCGGAGGTCTGTTCCGCCCACTGTGATGAAACCTTCAGTTGGATCATAAAGCCGGAGTAGTAGCTTCAAGACAGAGCTCTTGCCACCTCCAGGACCCCCAATGAGTGCGACTTTCGAACCACCGGGTATTCTGAAGTCAATGTTCTTCAGTGCGTAGCTTGAGTTTCCATTCTCACTGGGATAGCTAAAACTTACATTGTGAAAGACAATGTCGCCAGTCCAGTCAACTTCCAAAGGTGTGTCATCCGGTTCAGTAAGTGGATCCTGCCAGTTCAAGAGATCGATGATTCGATTTGCATTGACGAGACCACCACGAATCATTAGAAGATTTCTTGGAAGCATGAAGTTCTGTCCATCTATAGCAAGAAGCAAAGTGAGAATCTGAACGAGACCGCCAGTTGTAATGACACTCTGACTTAATTGTAGACCACCTAGCTGAAGTCCTCCAACAAGAAACGCAATTGTTGTAATGGTGAGAACGATAAGCTGAGGATAGAAGAAGGCAGATAGACGCCCCTCCTGCTCCACAGACTTTGCATAATTTCCGCTTATGGTATCGAACTTATCTTTCTCTCTTTTTTCGGAACCAAACGCCCTAACAACTTCGATACCCCTAAAAACCTCTTGTGAAGAAGCTGTCAGTTTCTCCATTCTCTCTGCGCGCAGACGACGAACTGGTTCAACAACATTCGCATATCGATATGAGGAGTATAGGTAAGGAATCAGTCCTAATGCCATCACAAGACCGATAATAATATCGATATTCCAAAGAATGATTATTGTGATGCCATATGATAGCAATACAGCGATGAACATTCGTAATCCGGGATTTAGCGACATCCTAATCCAATTGAGGTCCTGCATTGAGATTGAGAGGAGTCTCTTACTATCGATTTGATCATGAAAAGCCATGCTATGCTCTTGTAGTGATTCAAACAACTCTTGCCTCGCATCACGTTCCCATCCAGTCACAACCGCTGCCCAAAGCCAGCCAGCAGTAAAATTGCTACCAAGATATGCTAATCCAAGCAGGAGAATTTCAAAGATAATCACATAAAAACCACTACCGAGTCCGTCTATACTAAGTACATCGATAGCCTGCCCGACAAGGACAAATGGAAGGGCGGTCATTAGCGATGCAACTAGAGTCAGTAGTAGCGCAGCAACTGTTAGAAACGGATGTTTCCTCATTCCACCCAGAATATATGCCGTGGCATTAGTGTAACGCTTTCTTCCTTCCGCTAACATCTCCAATCACTCTCAAAATAATCAAGAAAAACTCGAATAACTGCTGAATAAAGCAGATAACCTCAAGACTAAATAACTATTGTTAATTCTTTCTATATAATCTTTTCGGAAGAGAGACTATTGTGGAGCAAGTGATGGTGTCTTGTTCGGAATCGTACTCGTTTTTTGGAATACTTTACCTGAAGAGAGTAAAGAACTCAATATCACTAGAGCAGGACCGATTAGAAGACCAGCCCAAAGAAAAGACGCTAATAGTCCCAACACCAATAATCGAATTCGTTTAGTCTTTTAACCGTGCTAGTTCTCAGTCGTCAATATTCGAATTGTGTAATTACCAAGAAGAATTGGTAGTAGTCCATAATGAAAAACAGGATGGGGCGAATATACCCCATCTTTTAGACAATCTATGCAGCTTTGCTTCCTGGAGGAACATCATCCAGTTTTACTGGCAACCATCGACCAGGTTGGTCACCCTTCTCCACTGCAATTATCATACCATGACTCTCAATACCACCAATCTTCTTTGGTTCAAGGTTGGTGAGGAATAGAGCAGTCATACCAATAAGTTCCTCAGGCTCATACTGATCTGCGAGGCCTGTGATAATTGATCTCTTCTCAGTCCCGATGTCGACTTCTAGGTGTAGAAGTTTGTCTTTTTTCGGAACTCGCTCGCAAGTCAGGATTTTTCCAGCTCGTAGATCGAGTTTTTTGAAATCATCGAATGTAATCATTTCCTTTTCTTCCACTGGTTCTTCACCACTCTCAGCCTTCTCAGCAGCCTTTATTCGATTATCAATAATCTTTTTCAAAGACTCCAAGAGGTCGTCATCGATTTTTGAAATCACAGGCTGTGGATTAATAATTTTAGTACCCACTTTCAGAGGCTCGAGTGCCGCCTCTAGAGGAAGTCCGTGAACTTCAGGACCTTTAAAACCAAGCTGCTTCCATATGGTCTCAGCGGTATTTGGCATTATGGCATCGATGAATATTGTAATCGCCTTTACTAGGGCAACTGCGTTGAATAGAACATCTCCGCATCTTGCCTTGTCCTCCTTGACAAGCGCCCAAGGTTGATTTGCCTGGAAGTATTCGTTGCCTACAGACGCCAACCGAAGGATTTCATCTGACACTTTCTTCAGTTCGTACTCGTTGACAGCATCTATGATCGTCTCAATGGAGTTCTCAACTTCCTTCTGAAGCTTTTCATCAAACTTGCCCTTTGGAATAGATCCAAAGTGGTTCTTTGTGAAATGGAGCGTTCGATAGATGAAATTCCCTATTGTTCCAACCAACTCAGTGTTTACTTTTTCAGCAAATGCTGTAAAGCTGAAATCAAGGTCGCGAGTATGTCCGGTAAAAGACACCATATAATAGCGTAAGTAATCAGGATCAAGACCTCTGTTCAAGTAATCATCAAGAATCCAGACTACGTAGCCTCTACTACGGCTGAAGTTATGATTCCGTATTTTGACCATTCCAGACGCAACGATTGCAAATGGTAGATTGTAGTTGCTTCCCTTCAGCATTGCGGGCCAGAACAGACAATGGTGGTAGACAATATCTTGTCCTATGAAATGGACAAGACGACCGTTGCCCGGCAGCCAAAACTTCTTCCATTCATCTGGTTTCTTGATTTTCTTTGCCCACTGCTCTGTGCTAGACATATAGTGAATCGGAGCATCAACCCAGACATACAATGTGAGACTTTCATCGCCGGGATATTTGATTCCCCAATCAAGGTCTCTTGTGATACACCAGTCCTTCAGACCTTCGTTCACCCAGCCAAGAGCATAGTTCTTTGCTATCTTCGTGCCATCAACATCATTGAGGTATTTCTTTAGAAATTCTTCAAAAGATGATAATTTGAAGTAGTAGTGGGTCCGTGTGACTGTTCGGGTTGGTGACCCACAGATTGCACATCGTGGATTTAGAATCTCACCAGGTTCTAAGTAACGTCCACATCCTTGATCGCACTCATCACCTCGAGCATCTGCATGGCAATATGGACATTCACCACGAACATATCTATCCGGAAGAGACCGACCTTCGTTATCGCAGTAAGGAGAATCAAGGTCTTTGGGGTAGACATACCCATTCTTCTGAAGTTCTTTTACTATCTGGATTGTCCGGGTGACATTCTCTGGGTCGTTGGTCGTTCCGTAGTTATCGAAGTTGATGTGCAGCTTTGGAAAGGTCTCCAGATAGAACTGATGGTACTTTGTGTAGAGTTCCTTTGGGCTGACACCTGCTGCCTCTGCTGCTGTCAGTACTGGAGTTCCATGTGTGTCTGACCCGCAGACGAACGCAACATCAACTTGCATCTTCTTTAGGAGTCTGACAAACACGTCGGCAGGTACATATGTTCTGAGATGACCGATGTGCATCTGCCCACTAGCATATGGTAGTCCGCATGTTACAAGCACTGGATCTTTAGTGGGATAATTTCTCAGTTTAGTCACACTCCTTTCGAATTCGATTACAACCTACTCTGAACTGATTGGGAAAGTCTGCATAAGATGCCAGATACTCTTCTCTCCAGTATCTCGCGTAGGCGACCTTTGAAATTAGTTCGTTATTGGTTCTTTCGTTGAGTTCTTTTCCCGCCTTCAGTACATAGGTTACAGCATCACCCTAATCTATGGATATAACTCTAACGATAAACTGCGTTTCTGCAAAATCAGAGGAATTCGTTTACAATGAAATGATCTAAGTTGAAATATTTGAGGTTATGATGATAGGCTTGAAGTCTATTTGGAAAACATAAGTGATTCTACCATAGCTGATGACAGCACCAAATTGTAGACTTAGCAAGAGCTTGTGAGTCCGCATGCATACTATTTACTGGGGTTCAATTATAGAGAGGGGTCTCTAATCAATCATCTTAGTATGAGGAGTCTGACTGTCCTGAACACAGAAAAACAGCACGAGGAAGTTAGCATTATTATACTTGGGTTGAGACACCTTAGTCATGGTTTCATCGCCTTCATTGGATTTATTGCTTTTGAGTACTATATTACAATCCTTTTCGCGAATCTCGCATATGGCAACCTTATTCCAGTTGTCCCATTTCTCCTGCTTCTTGCGGCACCCCTCGTGCTCATCATCATAGGAGCGGTGAATTCTCAGTCTGTGGAGTACATCTACAATTTCAAAACGAACCGGCATTGGGCAAGCTTTCTCGGGCAGGGTCTAGTCGTAGCTCTTGCAGGGTATTATTTGGCGGTCCTTTCCTGAATTGTTAGCTCTCCGAATTATCATAAACAAGAGGCTCAAGACAGGAGAATGGCCAGTCGAGAGAAACTACGCTGGAACTATGTATGGGACAATTGAGAGAAATGGTGGGTCGAGTAAATGGATTACTCTCGAGGTGCTGAGAGTTTTGAAACGTGTTGTTATGGCAAGAAGACATTTCGAACTGGCTTTATAGATTGCGAATGAAACCAGAACTGACCTATCAAGGAAATCCAGATTACTCATTGCCAGTTCCTGAGTCGCAAGAGAAAGATAATGAAATAGAGAGCAGGGAGCAATGGACACTTACGCCATAAAAGCTTAGAACTCATCGCTCTGAGCTGAATATACTAAAACCTGTCAATCTTTACATTATTAAGAAGAAAGAGCACGCCAGTGATGTTGTTAGCTGCCACTGGCGTGAGAGTAAACATTCTAGGATCGCATTTTCACAATCGCAACAAGTACGATTACCACTACTGCTGCGCCTCCAGCAAGCAAGAGAATAGTGGTCATATCTACTGGTTCTCCAGGCGGAGGAGTCGTCGTGGTGGATGTGGTTGTTGTAGTTGTTGTTTCGGCTTGGGAAATCTCAGTGACCTCGATATTGTCAACAGCACTTCCGACATTCAGACCAAAGCTCATTAGATGATAGTCCTCAAGAGGGACAACCGCGGTTCCGTCAATTCTCAGAGTGCCATTGATATATACATAGAAATGATCAGCCAAATCGGTAATATTGTGAATAATATCAAAGTGATGATATCCAATAAATCCTCCGGGAAATGACCATTGACCATAATAATTTGATGATAGGTCATTAGCCCGGGCTAGCTTTACAGTTCCCGTGTAGAATTCAAGGTCAAACTCGACTCCAGTCCATGGACCGGATTCAGCTTTCATGAAACTGACGAACAAGAGTTCACTCACATTCGTTGAATCTACGATTTTAATATCAAAAGACCAACTTCCAAGTGTCACATTACTGGAGTGCTCAATAAAGGCAGGCATATTGACGCCCCAACTCTCTGCTGTTAGTTGTCCGTTAGTTATATTGTAGGTGCCACCGGTGACAGTCCAGCTGTCATAATTTCCATCATTGAAATCATCAGACCAGTCTAAGGTCGATGAAGCGACCTCAGCTGGAAATGATAAGATAAGAAGCAGACCGATAAGACCTATGATAGCAAGTTGCTTTTGTTTTCTCAATTCATTTCCTCCTCTTGCAAGCAATATTCTATTAGTTAGAATAATATTACATGTCATATAATTACATATTTAAGAATTTTTTGTGTCATATAAATGAAGATTCTAAAGTGGGATATTCCAGAGTGATGTTAAAAGACGGGGAAGTAACCTTTGGTGAGTGATAAGAAACAAAATGCAACAAGAAATTCCTTGCGGAAGCAAATCATGGGAAAGAGTCTAGAACATGATATCAAGATCAATAAACGAGAAGTCCACGTTATGACTCGCTTGAGTAAGAACATTGTAGATATTCTTGATGCCTTGGTAATTCTAAATGTATTCAAGAGTCGGTCAGAGGCGGTAGCTGCATATGTTGAGAGTTCGATTGTTTCAGATATGGACCTTTATGATAACTTGATGAAGAAGGTAAAAGAGGTCACAGAAATGCGAGATTCTGCAATGGATTCGATTCTTCATACTCTTCAAGAAAGAAAGTGAAAAGCTCACAGAAAACGAATTTACAATGCCTTAAGAGCGAACATGCATTGTGATATCTGATTCTATCCAATGAGGGATTGTATTGAATGAATGTGCCAAATCTTCAGAATTCTACAGCCAAGAAGGCAGGACTATCACAGGAAGTCGTTGAGATTGTAACAATAGGATTGCAACACATAGGTCAAGGGTTCGTTGCATTCATTGGATTTAGCATTATCAACTTCTACTTTGTGTGCCTTGGTATGAATCTCTCGTATGGTAACCAGATTGTGTTCGTTCCCGGACTCATGCTATTAGCAGCACCTCTCGTTCTCATCATCGTAGGAGCAATAAACTCATACTCATTACAACTCATCTATAATAGAGGGACAAGCCAACATTGGTTTAGCCTCTTTGCTCAGGGTCTTTTTGTGGGTATTGTAGGGCTTTCATTGTCGTTTTTCTGGAACTTTCTATTTATTGTAGTCATATTTCGATTGCTTCGCCGTCCAGACACATTCTCAGGCGGTCCATTCATGCCATTTATTTTCATGACCATCCCATTCATTCTATATGTACCGACTCTTGGTTATGCTGTAAAAGAGATCTCTTTGCATTTTACTAAAACCAATTCGGAGGTAACCCAACAAGATGAGCAAAGATTGGATGTCAGCCCTAAAGATGGTGCCAATTGAATGGCTTCTGGAGGGGAATAATCAACCAGTCAAATACTTCACTATGAGGGATCTCCTAGACTATCGAGCCAATGATTCTGAGTTGATTGCCGCAAGAGAGTCTATAGAGAATTATAAGCCCGTTCAGAAGATCTTGCAGAAACAGAATCCAGGTGGTTCTTGGATGTCGAGAGACAAGCCCTACCTTCCCAAGTACAAGTCTTCCTATTGGCAGGTCATGCTTCTTGGCATGTTAGGGATGAATCATAGTAATATGCAGGTCCAACATGCGATTGAACACCTGCTAACTTTTCAACATCCAGAAGGCGGATTTGTCGAGTTCATGGAGAAAGGAGCTCGGAAGGAGTATGATATCGTTCGAAAAAGAAATCTGGCAAAGAATAAAGAAGTATCGAGTTTTGAGGAATGGGCTCCTGCAAAGATACGAGAGATGCAACTGTCCTGTCTTACGGGAAATGTAGCGCTCGCTCTAATGCGATTGGGATACTCCGAACACAAATCGGTCAATGAATCCCTGAAGTGGCTAGTAGAAATACAAAATGTAGATGGTGGATGGTTATGTCCATACTGGGGCGCGCATAAGAAGGACAAACATGGTTGCTTTATGGGTACGATAACTCCTCTCGATGCCTTTTCAGAAATGCCAAAGAAACTCCTAACTTCGAAAATGATGAAAACGATGAAACGCGGCGTTGAATTCCTTCTAATGCACAGACTCTACAAGTCAGACCACCACGCTTTCAAGACCATCAATGAATACTGGCTCTTGCTCATGTTCCCACAGTTTTTCTATGACATCCTTCGAGGTCTCTCTGTCGTAACAAAGCTTGGCTATACACTCGATTCCCGTATTGATGATGCGCTTGCTAACATCATGAACAAGAGACTCAGCACAGGCGAATGGCCAGTAGAGAGAACGCATTCAGGTGCGATGCATGTAACTACAGAACGTAAGGGCTTGCCTAGTAAATGGATCACTCTCGAGGTGTTGAGAGTCCTCAAACGTGTTATTCAAGCTAGAGGACAACTTGAGCTCCCGTCTATTTAGAACACGTGTTCTAACAATTCTTTAATTCAAAAAGCCTCAGATAGTTTATAGCCCCTCAAGACAACTAATGGGTGAATGCGACCAACAGGAGGAGTGATTGTCTGTCAAATCTTCTACCCTTGACTGCAGGCATAGTTTTTCTAGCGCTGGTGCTCATTTCGACAGAGATTGTTGATAGACATCGAAGACGGAGAGTTGGTGATAGACCTTCACGCGCCCTTGAACACAGAGAGAAATATAATCCATACATCATGCCAATGGGGATTCGGGTTAGACCAGGACTGACCTATGAGGGTAATCCAGATTATTCATTGCCTGTTCCTGAGTCCCAAGAGAGTGATGAAGAATCAAAGAGTAGCGAGTACCGATCATATAAGCGATAGAAGCCTTGCTTCATTTACTCGTCGTTAGCAATTTGTCTTCAGATCTAATCATTAGCAGCCCATTCTTCATTCTATGCTTTCGAAGAAGACTGGCAGTCCCTTTTGATCTTCCGAGTTTCGTCTTTCGTACTGACATTTTAATCACACACAGAGTTTCAGAAGGTGGTGTGGGCAGACCTAGGGGAGTCCGCCCACTGTGTCTCTGATGCCGGGAGGTGCACGGAGACAGCGAATTGACCTCATTGGATAATGAGGAGCATAATGTTGTCAGGAACTCGCATATAGATATCGCAGACTCATCGCATCTTGATCAGTCGGCTCACGGTCGCTGTCTAGAAGACCATAGAGAGTGTGAAGGACTTCAGCGTTCTTCTGGAGGGTTGATGTTGGTCTTGTCGTTTCGGTCATTTCGCGTTCTCCGCACATATTCAAGTTGTGTGGTACAACTGACCTTTACTACGTATGGAATTCAAATAAAGCTAAGCGTTATGTCCACAATACGAACGTAATACTAGGACAATACAGAGAACTGATTGTAACAATATACACACTGGATGGTTCTAGATGGCTTGAGAACCCTGTTTAGAGCACTCCAAATTCCGAGTTCCAAAAGAAGCGAGGGGGAGAGGGGGTCAACAAAAGAGCCGCTTTTTCAATGGATAGAACAGGTGTAACAACGGTTGGTATGAACAGAAACGACTCCACCACACTGGGAACAGGTGTATTTCTTTTTCTGGTCGCGAAGATATCGCTTCATACCAATCTTCTTTATCGAGTTAAGATTCTCAATCAAACTCATATTGTAGTTTCTCACATACCCATCATCAAGCTTTTTCAAATGTTGGCAGGGAAATTCATCACACTCAAAACAAAACGTGACCTTGTCGTTTGCTAGGAGGTCACAATGTTTTTTCATAAAGGCGCATTTCTTTCTTGAGAGTGACCTGCCCGATGTGTCCAAGGAACGACATCCAAGACATGGATGCTTTCTTTTTGGTCCACTCATTGTATATCCGAGAAATGCAACACATACTGCACAATTTATTCCGCAAGGAGCAATCAATTCTGGTTTCATCGCAACACCTGAGGCAAAATTAAGCTAATTTCCTAGCGGCATCAATCCATGTTCTAACTTTCTCAAGATTGATTACATACCCTGCAGGCACTCGAACATCACCATCAGCAAGTGCCCTCTTGACCTTTGCGAACACATCATCAGCATTTGCGTTTGCCAAGGCTTCAAGGTCGGTTATTTCTGTAGCAAAGACGATAGCTTCCGCATCTTCCTCAGAGATCTCATCAAGCCAGGCAAAGCGACTCATCGCAATCCATCTCTCAGCCTGCTCAACATTCACATCGCAGATATCAGCGATCTTCTCTGCATCCACGGCAACCATATCTGCGACTGTGGGAAATCCTGCATCACGTAGAAGTTTGCCATAGACTGGACCGATTCCCTCGATTGTTTCAATGGGTAGCTTACTAGGTTCAACTGTGGGCTTGACCACATCAGGCACAAAGACCTCTGCATGCTCATCGGATGGTTTTGCGGGAGCTTTCGCTACAGTCTTCTTCTTGACCTTTGGTGTACTCGTCATCGTCGAAGCCGGTTGCAACTCATCTGCAGTATCAAGAAGACATGCAAAGAGAAACAAGACCAAGGATGCACCAAATACGATCATAGAGAGGTTGAAGTCAATAGGTCGTACAAACACTATTGCCACAATTGCCAAAGGGATAGCAATAATGATCGCTGCAACAGCTCTCTTGTCGCTGAGAAATCCAGGGCTCATGGTTAGTAATCTCCTTGGATTTAGAAAGACACATCCTCATTTCAATCCACCGATGGTGAGAGGGCATGCTACTTGAAATCGGTAGTGCTCTGATTCTTAAGTCTCCTCTGAGCCAACCCGATCTGGCTTGGAGAAGAAATCGGCAAAGTCAATCTCTGGAGTTTCGGTTTCTTCATCTGTACAGAGTACTATGAGTTCTTTCTCGATTGCCTCTAGTACAAGAGTGCACCCTCTTGCCTCGGTAACACCATAGCTTGTGAGGCTCTTAGCTAGAAGAACAGGTTTTGTGCAGTGACGGGTATCTGTGTCATGCAAGGTTTCATCTAGTAACTCATATCGCTTTGGAAACTTCTCAGCAGTGGCAACCTTGTAGTATTGAAGAAGGAAGCCATCCATTGTGTTATTGAAGATGTACTCGAGCATGTCAAGAACCTTTGCGTCAATAAAACCATTCGGACGATCACTGACTAAATCATCGAGATATGTGGCTACTTGGCGGGCAAATTCCTCCATTTTCCTGTTATGCTCGATTGATGCAGATTTTACGGTTATTATGGCACAGATCAGATTTCTAGTCTGGACCGCACGAATGATATCGGAAATAGGAACAACCGTCATTGCTTCCTCATCGAACATCTCAAACTCTTCTCTAAAGTGAGTGACCGCAGTGATGAAGGCAGCGACAATGCCTTCCTCGAACCCTCCCTTCATCATTTTGGAGTAAATTGGAAGACCGCTCTTCTTATGAAGTATAATCACACCGATGATATTGTCAGCGTCATCAAATCGTTGCTTAATTGCAAGGTCATGACTAAGTTGTTTCTTCTTTCTCTTCGTGGAAATTCGTAATCCGACAAGTAAGACAAAGAAAGCAATTGCAATACCACTTCCTCCAATTACTACAGGTGTCATTCTAACTGGCCAATTGATGGTCTTTGTGATGCGTTGCTCGAAGACAGATTGAGGATACTCGTAATTATCCTTCTCGATCTTGATTTCAAGTGTATATTCAGTTTCATCAGAGAATAGAGGTATAGGGTATTCAGCTGAATACTCTCCATCTGTTGTGGTCTCATGCATTTCAAAGAACTCACCAGCTCCAGCCACTGAAATTCTATAAGTAAGAGTTGCATTCGTGATTGGAATTAGTGTTTCCTGTTGTGTTAATCGCACTCTTAAGTAGTAGATAGACCCCTCCTCAATCGATGTGCCTGATAGCAATGTTAGATGAATCGGAATGGGAGTGACATCGAGTATGAACTCGGTAGTACTACTTGTATGTGATGCTTTCAAGCCAGTTATAATTAAGGTCCATCTTCCAGTTCGTGTGGTTTCAATTGTCAGAAGATATCCTTCGTTGACCTCTATATATGACCATGAGAAACCGATGTCTGGAGATGACTGTACATCAATCATTGCGTCAGTAATATTCGCCCCTGTATCTGTTCGGTCATAAATGACGAATAGCTCGTAGGACTCTGAAAACATCATCGAGTCCGATGACAATCCGCTTGCAATATGAAGGTCCGTTGGTATTCTTACAGCACCCAATGTGAAGCTTGCATATCCATTTTGATAGCCATTCTTACTCGCTTTGAAAATCACATCAAATATCCCTACCTGAAGTGGTGTCAATGTCACTCGGTAGGTTCCATTCCCAAGTTCTTCGAAATCGGAGATGGATACCCCAACTGGCAAATTCTGGATTGTTAGGTTTGCATCTCCCAGTTCCACAGAATCCTCATCCTGAAATAGCATGTATACGCTAAAGTTTTGATCAAGGGATATGGATGTGCTAGCGTTAAGAACTGATAGAGTCGTAGCAATTGCTGTAGCGGTCAATGTAAAGAGAACAAATGATGTTTCGTGATTGAATAAACTGGCTTGAACCAGAACTGTGAACGTCTTCGACTCCAATGGAGTCAATAGGATAGAATAAAGACCTTCGTACATTGCAGTTGTATTCTCCCAAACAAGACCAGTAGATGGGACTACATTCGCGATGGTCACATTAGCACCAGAAAGCCCTATACCTGGAAGTGTTGTGTAATTCACGAACAATGTGTAATTCTTTCCAAACCCCATAAAATCTGCAGTGCCATTTAATAATGTCAAACTGGTTTTTATTTCTTTAATCACTAGAAAGAAAGCATCTGATGCACTCTGATAATATTGCTTGAATGCAGCTATTGTAATAACATATGTAGCAGAGATTGTTGAGTTGAACTCAACTGAATAATCACCAAGCCCAATATCCACCCAGTGAGAATTAAGCGCACCAGGTGTGCCTCCAGAATAGGTGATGTTAATCTGAGCATTACTGATTCCTGTACCATTAAGCATGGCAAAACGGAATGTTGTGTTGTAGACTTCTGTAAGACCTATTTCAATACTTGATGGACCATTAATGTCTAGTTTTGTTTCGACATCATTCACAACAAGCACAAAGATTGTTGTTGCGTTCTCAACATTCAGTCCTCTGGCTACAAATCGAATTGTGAAAACTCCTGCAACATGTGGACTGAGAGAAGTGGAGTAATATCCGTCTTGTGCGCTAACCTCCGTAATTGTTGTGTACGACAATCCCATCGAGGGAGATATGCTGTCGATAGAAACATTGGCATTAGTGATTGGGCTTCCTAGCCCGTCGCGATAAGATAGTGTAACATTGTGAACTGCATCTAAATTGACTCTTGCTGAGATTTCACCTACAACGGATAGAGAACTGGTCATTGGTGATATAATCAAGGTGAGTAGTAGAGTCTTTGATTGATGATGGGGATTGCTGAAGGTCGCATTGATCAGCCAGGTGCTTGAGTTCTTCGCACTTGTATTGATAGACACCACATAGATGCCAGGTGTAATATCTGCCTTCACAGACCAGTAACCATCTGGCCAGTCTATCGACAAAGAAACATCATTTGTCGTATTCTCGATCGGATTCCAATCTGTAGTTCCATAATTATAATACTCATAAATGAACGTCAGCGTTGTAATATGACCCCACACATCAGCAGTCCAAGGGGCATTAGGCGAATTAAGTCTAGTGACTCGAGTTGATTGGATTTCAATCTGGCAGTTAATATCATCATAATAGAGTCGAGACGCGTTCACAACAACGATAAATTTCCCATGCCCTAATAATGAAGTGTCAAATGTTCCTTCCCACCAATTGTGTATACTATTTGGAACGAACGACACGGTTGTTATGGACCAATTGGCAACGATAGTGGCAGTTGGGTCAAGTAGATTTTCACCTGTATCACCATCTGTATAACGTACTATTCCTGTCACCGTCAAACCAGTATCCGTAGTGATGATCTCAGGATCTGCGATCATCTCCGCAGTGTGATGAACTTCGAATCTAGCCCTATCATAGCCCACTTCGGTACCATTTGTCCAGTAGACTTCAATCCACCATTCTCCAGCAGGTG
>JAEOUM010000004.1 GCA_016839275.1 Candidatus Thorarchaeota archaeon | reverse complement strand
GCCAGTAGCCATCCAGCCAATAGCCCTCAATGAAAATACCACCAGAGTCGAATGTATTTCCTGTAAATACGCAATCAAAACTACCCTGGATTAGAATCCCTAGATAGCAGTCCGAGTAGTCGTTATTTACAATCTCTGCTTGATAACAATCCATTAGGTATAGAGCACCGGAGAAGTCAATAAAACGATTGTTCTCAACAATCGCAAATTGAGTGGAGCCGATGAATACTCCATAATTCATACCATCTCCGTGAAATTCATTATTGACTAGCATGATGCCATCCGAGTAATCAATTTGGATGGATTCGGATGTGAGGAATCGGCAAGATTCAATAACTCCATACGGAGCTTCTTCAATATCAATTCCACAAGTGTAGTAGCCTGATGCGGCAGCAGTGAAAATGCAGTTGCTAATGATATAATGGTATGAAGTGTGACCCAGGTATATGCAGAGATAGTCTGAAATGATAACATAATTCTCTATCACGAAAGGATTCATCTCTGAACCATCGCCGCTCCAACCCTCGGTACTCGCATAGTTCTCGAAGTCAAAATCGTTTTCAATCCAGATTGGACCATGGAGAGTATAACCTGGTTGAGGATAGACCGTGACTATTGTTGTCCAATATGATTGAAGTCCCATCTCATTCACTGCTATAACTCGGACTGGATACTCACCAACGCCCAAATCGTCTAGACTTATTGAAACATCAAGTTCCAAGTCATACCACCATTCATGAATGATGATATCCGACCTTATCAAAACTGCATACCAAGAGGGGTATGCATCAAACAATGAGTATGTCAGGCTGTTGCCTGTTTCTCCCTCAGTGAATGAATAGGTTTCTGGCCCTATGATGGATGGAGGTGGAATAGTGCTTTCCACATAGACCTCGACTGAGTGCCAAGCTTCGTTATTCATCCCCACTGCTCGTATTGAGAACCAGTGTTGACCTGGAGACAACCCGTCAAGGCTCACTGTAACTGTCGTATTCTCCCACCATGTTTCCCACATGATGATCTCAGTCTGATATTGGACCTCATAATGAAGCGGTTCAAGTTCGTAGATTTCCCAGACAATGGAATATCCTGTATCACCGTACATCAGATAGATAGGTTCCTCAGGTCCAATGATCATCGGAAACGGAGACCAAATATCGACAAAGGTGTCGAACCATCCACTTACATAATTGGCATCTTCCACGTATATCTGGTAGATGTAGTTGCCTAGTGGCACACCATCTAAATCAACAGTGACGATATACCCACTGTATTCCCACTCCCCTTCAAAGAGGAAGTCACCATTCTGATATACCCAATAATGGCCTGGAGCAGAACCATAGATTTCCCAGTCTATGGTCCATCCCAATTCTCCTTCATTGAAGGAGAGGTAATCTGGGCCATAGATCTCAACTCCTTGACCCTGACCCCACACATCGACAAAAGTTGTAAACCATCCCTGGGAACCCATAGAATCCCCAACATCTAAGTCAAAGACATAGTTGCCTGCTGGTAGTCCGTCTAAATTCACTGATACCATGTACCCACTGTATTCCCAATCGCCTCCGAAGAGTACTTCGCCATTTTGATAGACCCAATACCATCCTGGTGGTTCACCATAGATCTCCCAGTCTATCATCCATCCGTACTCTCCCTCGTTGAAGGAGATATAGTCAGGACCATAGATCTCAATTGCAGAGCCAAGAATCTGAACATCGACATAAGTCGTGAACCATCCTTGGGCCCCGATAGAATCGCCAACATCTAAATCAAAGACATAATTTCCAGCTGGCAATCCGTCTAGAAAGATAGTTACTACGTAGCCACTGTAGTCCCATTCGCCTTCAGAGAAAACTTCACTGTCCTGATAGACCCAATAATATCCTGGAGCATTTCCAAAAATCTCCCAGTCTATTGTCACCCCCTCGTCCCCCTCATTCAAGGAAACATAATCTGGACCGAAAATTTCAATTGGGGGAATTTCGTCATCTGCTGTTATTGATGAGCTGTAGGGGGTTCTCTCCGCATGTGGACTAATTCCACGTGCAGTATCAAGATCGTAGTACGAATGTGGTTCTCTCCTACTCTGGACTGCACTTTCAGTGTCCGATAGTGCGATCTGATTTATGACACTATCATCTAATACTTGTTCTACTATTTCCGTAACTTCTGTTGGTTCTGTTGTTAATGTACTAGCAGCTGCATCGAAGCTTCCACAAGATGCCACTAGCAAAAAGCACAGAAAGATCAACGATATAGCACTCTTCATCTCTCATCCCTCACAACTATATTATGTTCTTCACAGTGCTACATGATTGAAACATCATCATGTCTCAATGATGAAATATAATGTTCTCCTCATATAACACCCCAAGCGATCAATAGTATGCTAAAATCCTCCTAATAAAGTTCATTTTTTCAGAGATTGGCTTTATTATCTCAGAAATTAGAATCTCAGGTGTCCACTGTAAGAGAAGTGTTTCAATCTAGGAACTTTTCTCACCCAGAATGAATGATAGTTCCTCCACTCGTCTTCACGATATATGCAGTTCCTCCAGCTTGCTGAATTGCAGAAGCCACTTCTTGTTCCCAACCTGCAGTGTATGCCATCATAGTGCCTCCGCCACCGCTTCCATTAATCTTGCAGCCAAGAGCTCCAGCCGCATAAGCCGCATCAATCATTCTCTCAACCTTTGGAGTTGACCTACCCAGGCTATCCCGAAGGATTTCATGGTGTTCTCTCAACATGGCTCCCAAAGCGCGTTCGTAGGGCTCATCATTTTTCAAGAGGTCGAGAGCACGATAGGTGAGGTCTCTATTCCGCAATGTCGCTTCAGCCATAGTCCGTGCCCTGTCAGATTTTCCTTGACTTAGTTCGCGGATCGAATTCACCGGAGTAGTTCTTCGATTGAAGGTTTCAAGCTTCTTGGAGATTTCTTCATATTCCTCCTCCACAGTGGTCCTGATATGTCGCAGGTCGCCAACAGTATCCTTCTTCTTCTCACCGGAATCTCCAATGACGATCGAACCCAGTCTTGCAGGTAGTCGTGTCACTTTTTCTGTTTCCATATTTACATGAATGATTCCACCAAACGTACAGGAAAAATGGTCCATCTTACCTCCACTCTCACCAAACTCTGCAACTTCCGCATCATATGCTGCAATAGCAATATTCTCCAACGCCATTGTTGTTTCAGTCATCTCCATAATTGCAAAGATTGTAGCGACTGTCAAAGCTGAAGAACTTGAGAGACCTGAAGATACTGGGATATCTCCGCGCACCTCTAGGTTGTATCCATGATTTGGAGTATATCCCCTTCGATGCATCACATTGAAAGCACTTCTTACATAGTCTCGTTTATGCCTGTACTCGATCCTTGAACCCAATACAAAACTATCTTCTTCCTTCAAATCATGGTAAACTACATGAATGGTGTCATCTTCTCTTGGGCTGACATTGATAGTAATTGCTAGATCGATAGCTGCTGCGATAACATCCAATCCCAAATAGTCACTATGCTCACCAAAGAGGCAGACTCTTCCTGGCGCTCTTACATGGAATAGATCTTCGACCATCGATAATCACCTCAGGTGAGTTTCTTCACCCATGTATTCTGTCTTCGTTCAATAGAGAATCCAAACCTTTCATACATCTTGATAGCCTCTATCTGTGTGAGTCCTGAGTCTGCGAAAGCTATCTTGAAACCTGCCTTCTTCATTGTTCTCAAGAGCTCGTAGAATATGGTACTTCCGATTCCCTGATTCCTGAACTCGGGTAGGACTCCTCCAATGCCAATGCGACCATCCTTTAAGTAATCTATTTCGCCAATAACCTCTCCATTGAACTCAGCAACGAAAACAGTGTGTCCAAATTTTCCTTTTATGAATCGTATATTCCAATCCAAGATGCTACATTCATCACACCACCAGACATT
>JAEOUM010000198.1 GCA_016839275.1 Candidatus Thorarchaeota archaeon | reverse complement strand
TCCCCTACTGAGGAACCAGACAAGATATCATGCAAACTCAAGTAAGCTTATGGCCACAACCATTACAGAATTTGGCACCAACAGGATAGGGCTGTCCACAGTTAGAACAATATCCTCCTGCTTGTCCGCCGCCGCTTCCCATATCCCCAGAATAGTCTATCTGAACTGAGTCCGGTCGACCATCACCATCTGCATCCTCTGAATAGGTGATCCGCATTGATCCAGGTCCACCTTGGCCTCCAGTGGATCTGACATCAATATGCGATGTACCTCCAGCCCCACGACCTGAGGAAACATGTGCGTCTCCGCTTCCTCCTAGGGCGGCTCCACATTTAGGACATGATGAAGCATTGCCAGCTCCAGTTCCACAGTATGGGCACTTCCCTTGATCTTGAGCTGTGTTAACATTAGCTACGATCGATGGTATGACTTTACTCTGCTTGAACTCAAACTGCATGTTTCCCCCAGCTTTGAGCTCCACAATGAGTTTACTTCCACTCTGTGTTGCTTGAGTAATTGCCATGAGGGGTAAGGCAATGCTCTCAGTATTCCCCTTAGCATCCTTATTGTAGAATGAATCTGAGGTCCAAGATGCGACAGCAGTGCCCACTGCAGCATATCCGATTCCTCGACCTGCGCTACGCAGAACACTCCCACCAATACCTCCGATTTGTCTACCAGCACCCTCAAGAAGTGCGGCTCCGGCGACTGCACCTGCGAGTGCGCCAAATTTCTTAAATCCACTTTGTTTCTTTGGCGCTTTATACCAGACGAGGCGTACATCAGTCAACTCGAGAGAACCATCCTCTCCGTCAAATTTTACATCCTTCTCAAGAACCATTTTTCTCTCATAGTCCATTGTTTGAAGGCCCGACCCTGAATGGGTTACCATAAGAAATCCAGGTCTATCACTCAAACTAAAACACCGAGGCAGGTTTCACGCAGGCATGTATTAACTTTCCTCTTGGGAACGAAGACGAAGAAATGAAGAAGAAGTCACCAGAATAATGACTTCACTTATCCTTGTCTTCAGCTATCTCTTCTGTAATCTCATCAACGAGAGTCAACACAACGGACTCAACTGCAACCTCATGTTGAGCTGGTATCACATCAACTTCTTTTACTTCTGGTCTTACCTCAGACCATGTAGCTTCCTCAGTCTTTGGAACCTCATGTCTGAAACCATGTATAATTAGAATTACACCGGTAAGCGATACTAATCCACAACTCGCTAGAGTCAGGGGGAATCCGATTAGGGTGATTAACCAGCCAAAGAGCGCAATTTGGGGAATAGCAAAGATGGTTGCAATGGTAGGAAATAACGAGTACATGCTGTTACGAATGCGATTTGGAATAACATCCAGCAATACTCGTTGGGTCAGTATTTCAGCAAAGCCTCCAAAGAAAGATGACGCAACGAAGGTCGTAAAGATGAGGGCGATCGGTAGAAGATTCTCTAGTGGTAGAGTCAATAGCTCAATTCCTGTGAATGGCCAGTAGATAGAGATGATACTCGCAGATTCACTAGCGACAGGGGGGAATAGATACATGATAGTTGCGAAAACCCAGAAGAAGACAAAGCCGCATGTTTGTATCAACCGGAATCGCGGAATCCATTTTTTCGGTTCAAACCTGCGTGACCATATACCAGACCGCTCCTGTGCAAAGATGCCTGGCATGAAGAGGAGAGTTCTAAATCCAGCTACGGCAACGTCAGTGATGAGGTATAGGTAGTACATTGGAAATAATATCAGGTTACCCCAAACCAAGATACTACTAGTGGCAATCATTCCGCCTATAGTGATGTACCGAACAAAGGGATACTTGAAAAGAAAACTCACTCCACTCTTCAATATCGAAATGTACTGTCCCATGTCAGGACGCTTTTCACGTTGCGCCTCAACTTCTGGGAAATCTCTAACTAATCTAAATGAGATCAAAGCCAGTATTATAGCTAAGGCAGCCTGAAACTGAAATACCCAGGGTCGGGAGAATACAACCGCAAGAATACTTCCTGGGATAAGGGAGGCAGTCGCAACAATTTGCATCATCATACCTATACGACCCCAGAACACACCGTACTGCTTTCTGTCAGAGTCACCAGGCATTGCTACTCGGTAGTTATTATCAAACCATGCAGCCCAAGCACCGCTTTGCTGGCTCTGTGCTAACCCTGCTAATACATAGATGGCTATCAAGAACCAGAAGGGGGTGCTAGTTGTAACAAACGAGAGCATGTAAAATGACAGAGCGAAACAGATAGACGCAGAAGACACTATCCACCTTTGACCAATCCAATCCCCGATTGCTCCAGTCGGATAGTCAAAAATAATCTGAACAACCATTTGAATGACGACGAGAGTACCAACAAGACCCATGCCCTGAAGATACATACCAGGTCCGCCGCCTAAAGCTTCAGCGACAAAGATCACGTAGAAAGTTGTAGAGAGTACAAAGGTGAAATTAGCAAGGGGACCAAGTATAGCCATGATCTTGGCAAGCCGTAGAACTTTCTCAGTCGCCTCTGGTAAGCCTAGAAAGGACTTCATTCGACTCATTTCTTATTACTCCTTTACTCGTAAAGACGCTGAAAGAGAAGAATGAAGAATAGGATTCAATAACCGATTGGTCTGAGTTACTGAAAAATGCCTTAGATTTGTTGTTTTGCTGCTCATTTCTGTCAACACTCCATTTTGGAGCAGCGGCCCCGAAATCACACAACCGGGACCGCTGCGGAGATAGGAGATTTATCCGGTGTAAGCGTAAGTTGAAACATCAAGGCTCAGTGAGAGATGGTCTGATTACCATAGCACATAGCGCCGAAGGATTGGACTCTCACGGACCTATTGCTTCTTGTCAAGCAGGGCTTTTCAGAGGTTGGTCGCAGAGTCAATATCGGTCACCTTTGTTGTTGCATAGTCAAACACATATAAGTTTGTTGTGCAAACCATTTGTAGTATAAACCGTTTTTATTATAAACATTTTGTACGACGCAGTAGTTTTGCTCAAAATGTGTTAATGCAATTGATTCGGAGAAGAGAGGGGATTCAATGTCTGTCATTGGCAACTACCTTCTGAAGTAAGCATCTGCTATTGCTCTTGTTGAGATCACGTGTCGAATTCTCTTTATCTTCTTGTTGATAGCCATTCCATTACCTCCTGTATACATATGCATAAGCTAGTGCATCAGCAATCTCGATATGGCGAGGATATTCGTACTTTCTGTTCTGATTTCGTGAGTTATGATCTAGTGCCATGATGATTCACAACCTATCATATGATGGTCACATGATTTGCTTCTTCTGAGCTAGAATGACCACTTCTGTGACCACTCGGTGACCACCTTGCCACAAGAGTCGGGTCTGATACGAGCCAGCAGTTTTGTTTGTCAGCTTTTATCATGAGAGATTACCTCACACGGGTTATGTAAGCATAAGCAACAGCCTCGGTTCGTGGAACGCTTCGGACTGCATTGTTCTTCACAAAGTTCGGGTTGTTAGTTGCTAGAGCCATGATTGTTCACAAGAAATAAGACTCAGAAACAGTATATATAACGAAGCCACTTGTGAGGGTCACATGAGAGAGTCACAAAATGTGACTATCCCAAACATCTTAAAGAATCAATTAAAGGGCTTGGCACCATGACCGAGGATGATCAAATCC
>JAEOUM010000197.1 GCA_016839275.1 Candidatus Thorarchaeota archaeon | reverse complement strand
GTGGTATCGACCCCAAGACAGTCGGTTTTCGAGAAAACATGCTTGAGAGACCTAAGAGGCATCACTTTACACTGTTTGGCGGAAAGTCAGCGCTCACATATGCAAATACTGCTACTGCTAGAGATGAACAACTCTTTGCCTTCTACTGCTCTGTAAAGAAAGGGGCAAACGGCGGGCTCGTAGAAGATTTCAAAGCATCCGACCTGTACAAGGAGGCACAAAGCAAAGAGGATGAGCTGTTCAAGCGGTTCATCAGTCTCTATGATCCAATAAGCGTTCCCGCAGAATTGAAGGAGCAAGTGATGTCTATTTATCGCGAAGAGATAGCTTCCTTCGAACTCTGAGAAAGAACCTGAAACAGAGTATCAAGCATATAAGCAACATCTGGAACTGTAAAGCTGTGTGAAAAATGCGAGTTGCATTAGTTATTAACACCAGAAAGGATGAGTCCGAGTTTGAGGTTGAGTATGATCCACCTCATACGATTGAGATGATTAGGCATGGCGTTGAAGCTGCAGGGTACGAGTATCTCTTTATCGAAGGTAACGAAGACGTTCTAGATACCTTGCGACGAGAAAGACCTGACTTGGTTCTCAACAGATCGGAAGGAGTACGTGGAGAGAGCAGAGAGTCTCATGTCCCTGCAATATTGGAGATGCTAGGGATACCCTATGTTGGAGCGAATGTTCTAACAACTGCTGTTTGTCTCAATAAAGGCTGGACGAAGAAAATACTATCTTATCATGGCATGCTGACGCCTGCATTTCATATTGTTTCGAGCCTTGAGGCAGTAGATACTATCAAATTTGAGTATCCTGTCATACTCAAACCAAATGAGGAGGGATCCTCTGTTGGTATCAATGAAGACAATGTGGTCCGTAATCTGCCCCAGCTTAAGGCCAAACTAAAGGACATGTTGAGTGAATATGTGCAATCAATCCTCATTGAACAGTTTATTGATGGAAGAGAGTTCAGTGTAGGTATTCTTGGTACTCCTAAAGGGCCTCCCGAAGTACTCCCCATTGTTGAGGTCGATTTTACAAACATGCCTCCTGAGGTCTGTGGTGTCCTCGGGCAGAGAGCCAAAACCATTCTGGATGACCTAAGTCATTATATCTGCCCTGCAAAAATAGATGCGAAGACAAAGGCGCGTATAGAAGAAATCACACTCAAAGTGTGCAAGTATCTTGAGGTCCCAGACTTTGGTCGAATCGATTTCAGGATGGACAAGAAAGGGAGGATTTACTTCCTTGAGATTAATCCACTCCCAGGAATGGACTTTGATCTTGAAGAGCAAGACATCTCATTCTTCCCATATATGGCAATGCAGGGAGGATACTCCTATGATGAGCTTGTACGTAGATTAATTGAATCTGCTATGTATCGATATGGTCTGAAGAAATAGAAAACCCTCTGTTATTATCAGTGTAGTTCTTCACTAGGCTGGTGATGAAGTTGAATAGAGCAAGAAACGACCCAATCTGGGGAGAGATTAGAAGTGGACTCAAGCCCATCCTTGGTGATGGAGTTAAGCTCGTCTTTCCAGAAATCTGGACAGAAGGACATCTGTCATGGTATCGGGAGATCGAGCAGAGTTCATTTCGACCGTCTCTTACCTATGGTGAAGAGGAGATTATGGAACGCCTATCAGAGCAAGATGTGCTCATGATGTTCATCACAGTTGACGACCATCCCGAGGGATTGCTTTTGGGCTATACCTTTGAAGGAGTGTCTCTCGAAACCTTCTATATTGATACTATTGCAGTTAAACAAAAGGGTCGTGGTATTGGACGCATCATCATGACAGTGCTCATCAAATGGGCCAAGAAAATGGGGTACAGGCAAATACAACTTGATACAGAGTATGAAAATGAAAAGGGATTCCTACTAAGCTCGTTCTATGAGCATCTCGGATTCAAGGTCGTTGACATAGATGATGAAATTGGCAATATTACAATGCAATTGAAGCTTTAATCCACTCTAGGAACAAGTCGAAGAATGACCTGTGTACTACTCAAAGTCTCTCCCTGTCAAGATAGCGACAAAGGTCCCCTTTACAGTAACTTTGCTGTCTGCAAGGTCATTCATGACAGCAAGAGTGCTTGCTGATGCTGGTAATACATGAAGTCCCTCTTCATGCCTTAACTGTTTATTGAACTCCATCATCTTGGCTTCTGAAGCATAGTCTGCAAATCCATTGGACTCATATATTGCATCCAAGGCCTCTTGGCCATCGTATGCATGCCAATTTGTGAGGGGTTCATTGAACTTGGTCTCTTTGACTTCCTCACGTGCAAGGTCTTTGATGATACGACTGTTCATCTTGAATGATTTTACAATGGGATTACCACGGCGTGTGCTAGTCGCTACCATTCTTGGTATTGTGGGTATCTTCCCAGTATCATAGAGTTTCTTGAATCCTTGATATATCCCAGCAAGGGTAGTACCATTTCCAACAGGACAAAATACGAAGTTCGGTGCTCTTCTGATATCCCTGTAGATCTCAAATGCAATCTCTCCATATGCATCAAGAGATATTTCCTTCACTCCAGGAGTTCCTGGATTTGCATTATACCAGCCCTGTTCTTCAGCAATCTTAGATGACAATTCGACAAGATCTTCATATTGACCTGGTTCAAAGTGTAGCTCCGCTCGAGCATCTGCAATTCGTTTCATTCGATCTTTAGGAACATGATATCCATGAGGAATATAGATGTGCGCTGGGATATCAACAATCCTTGCAGCCCAAGCTAATGCAGCTCCAAAGTTACCGCATGATGCTGCGCACACTGCTTTTGCTCCCTGTGAACGTGCATTTTCGACAATTGCGAGTGCTATCCTATCCTTCTGTGTACCTGTAGGATTTCCTCCTTCGAACTTGAGAAAAAGACGTTCACAACCCACCAGATGTGTGAGATTCCGCGCTTCAATGAAAGTTGTTGAACCTAGGAATTCTCTCCAATTGATTTTGCCTCCTCGTTTCAGGGGGCTCCCGTTCTCAATAGTCATATCTATTCTTACCACATATCTCACTAATTGAGCAATGTTACTCTCATACTACACTACTTAAAGTAAGTTATTGGTATTTGTGCCTATAATTATAGCCTAATCGGACAAATTACCAGATGCTACGAAATTCGCTTGATTCTTGCCTTACACTCTGCGGCTTTTGATGCATCACCTATTTCTTCAAAGAGCTTTTGAGCAACGACCCACGTTCGTTTTGCCTCTAGATTTCTATCCAAAATTTCCAACATGAGTGCTCTGTAGTACAGATGCATTGGATTTGCAGGATCCACTGAGAAAGCAAGATCGAAATCAGCGAGGGCTTCTTCATATCGTTCAAGAGAGTAGTAGATTAATCCCCGCTGGTGTGCCACGTCGGCATTGTTTGGCGCAAGCGCAAGAGCAGTATTGAGATACTCAAGGGCTGTCTTCTCATCATTCATTAAGAGCATGACAGACCCATTTCTCACCCATGATTCAACATGCTCTGGGTCCGCATTGATAGCCTTTTGGTAGGCATGCGATGCCTGTTGGTATGACTTTCGGTTTCTATGCACGTCCCCCTTCTTTATCCATAACTCAGGATCATCGAATTTGATACTTACTGCTTTATCATAATAGTAGATTGCTGTTTCCATGTCATTCTTCTCGAAATAGATATCGCCGATAGTGGACAGTGCATATGGCTGTTCACTATCAATCGAGAGTGCCTTCGTGAGAACATCAATTGCATTATCATACTGCTTGAGAATTTGATAGATACTCCCAAGCTCCATCAAAGCCGGCAGAAAAACTGAATCTGTATGAAATGTGCGTTTTAACCATGTGACTGCCAGTTCTAGCTCTCCCTTTGCTCTGAAGTACTTTCCCTTTCCCAAAAGCGCCCGTGGCATATTGGAGTTGATATGTAGTGCTGCATCCAAGTTCCTGTTACAGTCTTCAAGTTCTCCTTTTTCCAATTGAGCCATTGCTAGGTACACAAGTGCAGTTGTATTCTCTGGTTCAATCGCAAGTGCACTCCCAAAGCAACTGATGGCATCCTTTGGCTCACCTACCATATAGTATCCAAGTCCCATGCTAATCCACGCCTCTACTTGGTCACTATCAAGTCCAAGCGTCATCTCATAGAGTATGATTGCTCTACTATAGTTCGCCTCTCGAAGATGGATGTCAGCAAGTCGAGTAAGCAGTGGTGGTATTCTCTCATCATATTTTATGGTATCAAGTACACTTTGAAGCTCCTTCTCCAGATCTACAAGTTGTCTTCTCTCACGGGTCATGATTGTGACTGGACGAATTCGTTCTGGCTCAATCTCACCTGTCTGGCTCAGGCGAGCAAGCTTTGAATCCAATGCCTCGAGAAGTTCGTCCGTTTCCAATAAAGTCGCCTTCCTACGTGTTAATTTCAAATCTTATCAAACTTTGTAACTTGCTAAAACAAAACTGAGACTTCTGATGAATGGTCAAAAATAAATTATACAAACTCACAATGCTTAATTCATTGTTTATCAGGCTCCAGATTGAATTATCAATCTCACTGGAACCTAGGTGGTAGAATAAGTGGAAAGGCGCGCTGGAAATTTACTTGCGGTAA
This sequence comes from Candidatus Thorarchaeota archaeon, assembly GCA_016839275.1. Taxonomy (GTDB): domain Archaea; phylum Asgardarchaeota; class Thorarchaeia; order Thorarchaeales; family Thorarchaeaceae; genus SMTZ1-45. The sequence continues at coordinate 17,640 of JAEOUM010000197.1, read as the reverse complement.
CTTTTGTGTTCACACTCTTTCTTTCCATGAGTCTATTGTCGGCATCATCCTCAATATTTGGGATGTCAACTAATAGCATGAATAATGAAAGAATAGATGCAATAGGAAAAAGCAGAGTTTTCTCGCCCTCTGCACAAAAAACGACGACGTGGTACCATGATGGATCCAATACGACAGGATGGACTACATCATACAATGGATGGACCTTAAATTCATCGGGAACTGCTCTTTACAGTAACATAACTCCATCAGAGGCTGGTGTTGTCCACGCTGTTTTCTCTTATAACCTTGAACACGATTTTGTGGTTGGGCATGACCTCAAGATGGAGGCACAGATTGACTACACATCCATAGGGAGTGACAACGGTGGATTAAATCTGATGGCTTATCATTCTTCCAACATAATATGGAGATTAGCATATTCGAGTACATATGGTAGCAAATACAGTTGGGCTCTGAACTATTATAGTCCGACTGAGTATGATGAAGATCACCTCTCAGGTGGCTCGTTTTATACATCCATGTGGTATAACGATACTGACACTAGTATACGCAGTAATCTTGGTGATGGCGTTGTTTCAACCAGTGAACATGCTGGAGAAACTAGAGTCATCTCTACTATTGTGTTAGATTTTTGGATTCAAGATTTGGCTGGTGCTACTTATCCAGATATGAGAGTTGACTGGATAAAACTGACTGGTGGTGCACTCCCAGAGATTGACTCACCTGATGATGTTGAGATGGAGTACATGGACCCAGTGGACCTGACATGGTCTCCTGATGCCTACACTCCGGAGAGTTTCAAGTTCTATATTGATGATGTACTTGAAGATACGGGAGTCTGGGATGGATCTGCGCTTTCCTTCCCCTTGGATGGTTTCGACCCAGGTTACTACAAGTGCGAGCTTGAAGTCTATGATGATATGGATTTCACTACATCTGATATTGTCTGGGTGAATGTGACTGACACGACCGCCCCGGTTGTTTCTGATGTGGCTGACTTCAGCATTCCGTATGGAGTATCTGGTGACTACCTTATTTGGACATGCAGTGAACCGTTTCCTGACTATTTCGTTATCACAAAGGATAGTGTTACGATCGATGAAGGAGCATGGAATGGCACAGATCTGAGAGTGAGCTTGAACGGTCTTTCTGTTGACTCTTATGTCTATAAGCTCACTGTCAACGATACCTATGGAAATTTTGCATCTGATGAAGTCATTGTATCAGTAATCGTTGATGATGATTCACCTTCAGTGACGCCCCTGAATGATATCTCGTTTGAATTTGGCATTACGGGTAATTATCTTGTTTGGATCTGCTCTGATCTCTTTCCTGAATCCTATATCATCTTGAGAAATGGAACAGAAATCGATTCAGGCCTCTGGAATGGTTCAAACCTTGCAGTAAACCTTGATGGATTAGGCATAGGTGCATATAATTTCACAATACTCCTCTATGATACAAGTGGCAATTCAGCATCAGACTCTGTTATTGTCACAGTGACAGCACCTGAAACAACTCCCACAACGCCGGATGGCAATCAACTGATTGATCCGATGCTCCTCATCATTGCAGGAGCTGCTAGCGTAGTGGTTCTTCTCATTCTTGTAGTAGTTTTCATGAAGAAAAGATAGAGTGATGCTCCTTACGAGAGGAGCACCTCTTTTTCTTTTTTGTATCTCTTCAATCTAGAAGGTATAGAGAATCGCTCCTAACGAAAGGAGAAAGATTGCTAGATAATACGTTGAGAGGATTATTATCTCCGCGTTCTTGATGTCATGATGGAATTCGCGTATGCCAATGACGGAATCAGAGAACACAAAGAGGATTGCCCCCACAAACGGGATGAATCCTAAGAAGACTCCTGACGATAACCACAGGAGTAGAGAAGTGCTCAATGTCAGTGAGATCATGAGCGCATACACATTCACTGCCTTCAGCATTGCAGGCTCGACTTCCTTCGTTGTCGTCTTAAGGTATCTCTGGTAGAGAAAGATGTAGACGAACATGATTGCAAGACATCCTGCAAAGATGACAAGTGGAACCAGCTGGAACCCAAGAAGCGTGCTCTGCAAAGCAAAGTTTGTTGTGTAGAGGATGTGCGAGAACAGGAAGAGACCGAGCCCTGGAAGGATGTTGATCTCCATCCAGATATCGCCCAATGCGCAAAGGACTAGTGCCACAGCTAGAAGTGGATAGAAGAGGCTTGCAGAGGGCAGTGTGAAGATGATAAAGACAGCTCCAGCAAGTGCTGGAATTGGTTTGACGAGTTTGATGAGTCCTGTCTTTGTCTTAAGCGACTCGCTTGATTTTAGTACAATCGTGATAACTGCGCAGACCCAGAAAATTATGCTATAGATCTCAAGCGACATGGTCTTTTCTTGAAGCACATCCTGCTTAAGAATTTTTAACTGCAAGATTTCGTTTCACCTTCCCTCAGTCACTACTGGCCGGTGAAGGATTTTGAATCTCATCTCTCCCCTATTCTAAAAACGTAGGTAGGCTTAATTACCTTCAAACATATCCCGGGCGTGAGGGGAATTTCTGCTTGTCGAAAGAAAGAAGCCATCGTTCTTCGCTTGCAATCATAGGAAGCGCACACCTTGCCAGAGATGCGGTCCTCTTCAGTATGATTGGACTAGCCTACAATGTCTTTGTCAATAACCAACCATCCGGAGATTTCTTTGCTCTACTATTCTTTTCTGACATCGTGGCCATTATACTCATCTGCATCCCGCGAGAAGCCTCTGAACAATTAGGAGTTGGTTGGGCTGGTGTGATGACTATCGTCCTGATACTTCCAATGAGCCAATATCTTGGCGCAGGCTATTTTTCGTCAGGTGCTATAACGATTCTATTCTTCTCCATAGTCGAGCTACTCGCAATCATCAAGTTCGGCTATGATACTCTTAACGAGCAAGCCCGCTCATGGAAGAATGACCCTGTGTAGGCCATGAACACGCCATGCCACAATCTTGACTGGCTTTAGATTGAATAACACTCGAATCAAAACCAATGCGAATGCTCACAGGGTTTAGTCTGCTTTAAAAGAGAGATTAAGACCATAATTCCTTGAATTAGAGGAATTGAGATTGACAAGACCGGCATCAATGAACATCCGTCAACTAGCGGCATGGGCTGGTGTCATTGGACCGATTCTCTTCATCGCTATCTTTACCGTGGAAGGATTTCTTCGTCCTGACTATAATCCAGTCAGTACTTACATCAGCGACCTATCAATTGGTCCTCGCGGAATTATTCAGATCGTGAACTTCTTTATCTTTGCGCTGTTGTTTTTCTTCTTCTCATATGGGCTCTCTCTAGAGTATCGTACTAGAAACAGGTCATTGAATGGACCGAGAATTCTGATGCTGATGGCAATTCTTTTCTTCCTCACCGGCCTTTTTGTCACCGACCCCATTCACACACCACTATTTGAGATGACCTGGCAGGGTATTGTCCATAACATCATTGGATTCATCATCTTCTCGCTCTTTCCTATCAGTTGCTATGTCTTCTGGCGTGCGTTTCGCGAACATGATGAGTGGAGATCATTTCAGAAGCCTACGCTTGTTGTAGGTGTGATAATCACAGTTGGACTCCTGGCCTTTGCTGTCGCGCTAATAGGTGCGGTACTGACACCAAATGCTCTGACCGACTATGTTGGGCTTATCCAGCGAATAGACATTATCACATTCCTGTTGTGGATTGTTGCCTTTGCATGGAATTATCATAGGCGCTTGAATCCGCTACAGGGAATCCCATTGTGACATGACTCTCGGCCTTACGCCTGCGTGAGTCTTATGCCACAATTTTGACAGGCTTTAGGTTCACAATCCTGTGCTCGCCCTCGATACTGTCGTACTCCACCATGCCCACCAATTCGCCTTCAGCACCGGGCTGCAGCTCGAAGTCAATCTCTGTCACAGAGACCGTGTCTGGCTCCACTGTGCCGACAGCCTGGCTCTTGATGGTGTCAGTCAGGTCTGGAACACCAAGCACCACTTGCACGTTCTGCATGGGTACCTTAGAACCGTTCCGTACCACTACGCCAAATATGACCTTTCCACCCCGTATCTTGTATTCCACAGCTACATCCATACCCGGCTCGAGTCCAAGACTTGCAGGCTCTGAGGTGGTCACAAATTCCTTGACAAAGAACCGCTCCTTCGCGCGTTTGACTATCACTGCGATACCAAACACGCCCACGAAGGCAAGAATCACTGGCCAAATCCAATGCACCGTCGGCATGAAGTCTGCGCCATCCAGTATACCATCGCCATCTGTGTCTGCTACAAGGGGGTTCGAGCCGAGGATCATTACTTCCTCATAGTCCGAAGCACCGTCCATGTCTGTGTCTGCTACGAGGGGGTCCGTTCCGTAGTCGTTCCATTCTGCTCCGTCACTGAGCCCATCGGCATCTGTGTCATTGTTCATTGGCCGAGTGAAGCTTGTGAAGATCTCGAAGTAGTCGCTTAGACCATCCGCATCTCCATCCGTCGAGAGCGGGTCAGAGTGGTATGTAATGACCTCCTCGTTATCCTTGAGGTTATCACCGTCTGTATCATCGGAGTTCGGATTCGTCCCATACTCGAAGATCTCATCATAATCGGATAGGAGATCAAAGTCTGAATCAAAGTAATTGCCATTGGTGTGATAGACCATGACCTCATCATAGTCACTAATGAGGTCATTATCTGTATCATTCAGAAGCGGCGATGTACCGTACAGGAAGTACTCGGCTCCGTCGAGAAGTGTGTCTGAATCACTGTCTGGATTGTCAATTCCTGTTCCCAGGGATATCTCAAGACCGTCATTAAGATCATCGTTATCGAAATCAGGGTCGAGGGGCAGGGTGTGGTATATTCTCAGCTCTTGGAGATTAGTCAACCCATCGGAGTCAGAGTCCCAATCGCCATCCATCACGCCTGTATGGGTCATGTTCGTCAAAGGATTGGTGTTGGTCAGAACCACTTCCTCGTAGTCACTAAGAAAATCTGAATCTGTGTCGTTGAGTAGGGCTGAGGTCTTATAATCTAGAATCTCCTGCCCATCATCAAGTAGATCCCCATCTGTATCCTTCAGAATGGGCGATGTGCCATACTCATCCACTTCATCAAAGTCGGTGAGCCGATCCCCATCTGTATCCTGTTTAAGCGGGTCAGTGAAATAGTCATTGATCTCTTCACCATTCGATAGTCCATCACCATCCTTATCATCGTTATAGTCCGAGACGCCATCATCATTGCTATCTGGGTCTCTCGGGTCAGTCTTGGTCAGGACGCACTCTTCCCAATTGGTGAGCAAATCTCTGTCCTCATCATCAAGTCCATCAATCTTACCATCTCCATCACTGTCAATGAGTCGCGGATTTGTCTTTGTCAATACAATCTCATGGTAGTTGGTAAGCATGTCGCCATCAATGTCCCAGTCTGCGTCAGATACAGTATTGCCCTGAGTGCTGAATAGTGTGGGATCTGTCCCTGTTTTGTTGGTCTCCTGGAAATCAGTGAGACCATCCATGTCCGTGTCTGTTTTACGTGGATTGGGATACACCCATCGACTCTCCACTACGCCACTGATGTTGAATGTCATGTAGATACCATTGACTTCTTGGTTATCGAGGAGACCGTCTCCATCTGTGTCTGCACGCAGAGGTGAAGTGTTGTGGATATTTAGCTCTGCGCCGTCTCCTAGGCCGTCTCCATCTGTGTCAAACTGGAGCGCATCAGTTTCAAACACCTTGATCTCATCATAGTCTGACAAAAGGTCATTGTCTGTATCTGTATCGTTTAGGAGCGTGTGCCATGTTAAGGCCTCCTCGGAGTCTTCTAAACCATCTCCATCTGTGTCTCGTGAGAGTGGATCGCTCGACCAATAGTAGAGCTCGTCCCGGTCACTGAGACCGTCTCCGTCTGTGTCCATTTTTGTTGGCGAGGTTTCACTGACAAAGATCTCGTAATAATCAGACAAAAGATCTCCATCTGTATCAATTAGTGTGCAGTTAGTTTCATAGAGGTAAATCTCGTCAAAGTTGTTAATGCCATCTGCATCTTGGTCATCAAGGTCATCGGGAATACCATCTCCGTCTGTGTCATAGGTATCAGGCAATGTGTAACTGTTGAACAGCTCGTCAGCATCGGCAAGATTGTCATGGTCAGTATCTGCGTCGAGGGGATTGGTTTCATAGATGTTGACTTCATCCCCGTCACTTATGGTGTCAAAGTCGGTGTCCCAGTTCTCCCAGTCGGTACCGTTCTCGATCTCTTCCTTGTCGTTCAATCCGTCTTGATCGACATCCGCTTGGGTTGGGTCCGTGTCATATACCTGCCACTCCTCCCAATCTGATAATCCATCTCCGTCTGTGTCATTCAGTCTGGGGTCAGTGCCTAGGTCCAGCTCTTTCTTGTCATTAATCAGGTCATTATCAGTATCCGCGCTATTAGGATCTGTTCCATAGGTATTCCACTCGTCACCATCACTCAGTTGATCTCCATCTGAGTCCCAAGCAGTAGGCGATGTCATAGACACATAGACTTCAGTATAATCATTCAATCCGTCAGAATCAGAGTCAGCACCACTGAGGTCAGTATGCCAGATATTCCACTCATCGAAATCGCTGAGACCATCATTGTCCGTGTCTTGATCAATAGGTGATGAACCGCTCGTAAACACCTCAAATCCATCCCAGAGACCATCCCCGTCCGAATCGTAATTCGTCGCATTGGAATGATACCCATAGATTTCGACCGCATTGGTGAGTCCATCACCATCGAAGTCCAGCTCACCATCGGTCACATTACCGTAGGTAGATGCTAGGAGCGGATTAGTGCCAAGGAATTCTATTTCAACATAGTCGTCCAATTGGTCTCCATCAGTGTCCCGTAGCGTAATATTAGTCCCATAGAGAATCTCGTCAAGGTCCTCTAGCATGTCGCCATCTGTGTCTCGAGACAATGGATTTGAACCGTAGATTAGAACTTCATCACCATCAAAAATGCCATCATCATCAGTGTCTGCGTCTCCCGCGTTCGTGTTATAGATGTCAATCTCATCCCCATTGCTCAGGGAGTCCCCGTCACTGTCATAATCATAGTCGAATACTCCATAGGTCATGTTGTTGAGTGGGTTCGTGCCTGTGATATTAACCTCAACGAAGTCGCTGAGTAGGTCAAAATCCGAGTCTGAGTTCCACGGGTCTGTGAAATAGTCTTCTACTTCTTCCGAATCGAGCAATCCATCACCGTCACAGTCTGCTATGAGAGGTGAGGTTCCATAGAAGTACTCCTCCGAATCATCAAGCCCATCATGGTCCGTGTCTGCCTCAAAGGGGGAGGTTTCATTGGGGTCCACAATGCCGTTTACATTGACATCCTCCCCACGTTCCCCGAGTCCAGGTTCATAGATGCCATTATGGTTTGCATCGTTCCAGCCATCATAGAGTCCATCTCCGTCTGTGTCTGCGTTCGTGGCATTCAGACCCATGTCTATTTCGAGTCCATCTCGGATGCGGTCTCCATCTGTGTCCCAATTCGTGCAGTTGGTTCCATAGGTGCGAATCTCTTGAATATTCGTGAGTCCATCATGGTCTTGGTCATCCTGTCCATCCAAGATTCCATCGTCATCTACATCCGGATTCGTGGGATCTGTGAATGTATCAAAGACCTCCTCTGCATCAGTTAATCCATCAGAATCTGTGTCCGCAAGTAGAGGGTCGCAGTGATGAAGAAGCTCGTCAAGATTGATGAGTTCATCGTTATCAGGGTCCTCTTCCCAGTCAAACACGCCATTATCATTTGTATCATTGTAAAGCGGGTCTGTACCGGTCATCTCAACCTCGAACCAATTGGGGAGAAGATCGCTGTCTTCATCATCGTAATAATCTGAAATGGTGTCCCCGTCAGAATCCGTCACGTTGAACCAAGTACCTGCGAGGTGTGTCATATTGAACCAAGTACTTGTGACGTACAGCTCTATACCATTTGAGAGTCCGTCTCCATCGTAGTCTTCGTCGTAATCTGAAATACTATCGTCATCCGAGTCCTTATCGTTCGCATCAGTCCCGAGGAGATACCATTCATCACCATCTTTCACTTTGTCTCCGTCTGAATCCGGATTTCGAGGTAGTGTAAAGGTTATGAATAGCTCATCGTAATTCGTCAATCCATCAAGGTCAGAGTCCTCGAGGTCATCAGTGCGGGGAGACCCGCCTGAGTCAATAAGAGTAGGATTGGTTCGAGTCAAGTAGATCTCCTGATAGTTTGTCAACCTGTCTCCATCAAAGTCCCAGTCCCCGTCCAGTATGACTGCATCAAAGGTATGTGGGTTTACGGGATTCCATCCATTTGAGATGTACTTCACCTCATCAGGATCCTTTAAGCCATCAAAGTCGGTATCGACACGAGTTGCATTTGTGCCATACACCAGAACTTCCAGCCCGTCTCCTAAAGTATCACCATCTGTGTCGCTCTTAGTAACATTCGTATGATATGTGTAGCACTCTGCATAGTCGTCAAGATTGTCCAAGTCTGTGTCTGCTGAGTTCGGATCAGAGCCCCAGACCTTGACCTCCTCTCCATCGTTAATAAGATCTGAGTCAGAGTCAGGATTGAGGGGATCCGTGAAGTAGACATTTACTTCATCCCCATCTTTGAGTCCGTCAGAGTCTGTGTCTGGATTTGTGGCATTCGTTCCATATGTGACATACTCCTCATAGTCGTTCAATCCATCGTTATCACCGTCCGCCTTCAATGGGTTGGAATGCACGATCATGACTTCCTCATAATCGGTCAGTTGATCATTATCAGTGTCTTCGGAGAGTGGTGATGTCTTGCTCACCTTTACTTCATAACCGTCAAGCAGTAAATCATCATCCGAGTCCGGGTCATAGAGACCTGTACCCAGTTGAATCTCCTTCCAATTCGCGAGGTTGTCACCATCCTGGTCATCATAATAGTCAGTTATACCATCGTGGTCCGAGTCCACATCATTAGGGTCAGTCTTGGACTGGCGAACTTCCTGAATGTTGGTCAAACCATCCCCGTCGTTGTCATCCTGTGCATCATTGATATCATCATCATCTGAGTCAGCATCAGTGGGTAGCGTGAGGGTGATATTGTTTTCCTCATAGTCCGTCAGGGTGTCTCCGTCCGTGTCTGCCACATTAGGGTCAGTCCCAAGGTAGATCTCCTGCCAGTCGGTAAGTTTGTCATTATCGGAGTCCGCAGAGTTGGGATTAGTACCATAGGTTCTCACCTCTGCAAAGTCTGAAAGCTTGTCCCCGTCTGTATCAGGAAGAAGTGGATTGGTGTCATAGGTGAGAACTTCCTCACCGTCAAGCAGCCCTTCGTTGTCTGTGTCTGAATCATCATAGAGGGTGCCCTCGATGAGAATCTCCCGGGCATCAGCAAGTCCATCCTTATCATAATCGCGCCCGTAGGTTGAAACCGTGCCACCATTGGTACCGATGGCAAACTCCTGCCCTCCGAAGCTATCGAGGTCTCCATAGGCCATGACACGGGTGAGCCCATTGATAGTGGTCTGTAGGGTTCTCCAGCCCGTAGCGTTGTACATGTTCACCTGGTTATTGATGGAAACGAGTACCTGTGCATTGGGCGTTGCACCGATATTGGGGAAGAGTATCTTGTTAATGGCTCCAGTGAGGGTCTTGTTCCATAGGAGGCCGCCGCTTGAGTCATAGACTGTTAAGACGTTGGATGAGGTTCCGAGGGCAAGCTCATGCCTGCCACCTGTCACGAGACTGCCTACTTCAAGGGCAGTGATACTGCTAGGAGCAACAATGGTGAATGCTACAGTCCCTGTGGCAAAGACGACACTGACAGTGCCATTTGCAAACCCTATGGCAGCATCGAGGTTACCAGCAGTAGTGAGGTCTCCGAGTCGGACTGCGTTAATTGCATCAGCAGCGGTCTTCTCGAAGATGACTGCACCGGTGTCCTGCAGGAGGGTGAATCGTTTTGCATCAGAGGCAGCAAGGACCTCCTCTCTCGCATCTGAATCGATATCCACAGCAGTGAGCAGGCGGACCCTGCCATTGCTCAGATGACTCCAGAGCAGGGTGGTGTCAATCTCGTAGGCATAGACATAGAAGTCATCGCAGCCTACGACAAGTTCTTCCAAGGCATCACCGTCAAGGTTGGCTCCTGCTACGATGTGCACGGCTTCAGGTAGTGTGAGGTTCATCTGGATGAACTTGTTTGCTCCCACCACTAGAATGCCTGAGGATGTACCTACGAGGAGTTCCTGACCGGTGGCGACTGTGCCATCAAAGGAGGCAAGGTCGTACGGAGTCGCTCTGAGGGTAAGTTTCCATAGCAACGTACCATCGTCATCAAACAGGGAGAGAGTGCCGTTCTGCGAGATTGTTGCCACCTCATCATTGGCATCAGCATCGAAGTTATCGACGACGATGTCAACGATTTGGTTTCCTGTGGCGTCTGACCATACAAGGGCTGTAGAAAAGGGAGCGATCTCAGCTGGAGAGAACTGCCCTTGCGGGGATTGAATGATGACGGGTTGTTGACCCGGTTCAGCAGTCAGTATCTGACTTCCTACACCTGCGAGAACGCAGATGAACACAAGGGTTATGATTGCATGATAGGCTTTCATGATATTGTTCCTCCTATCCCGTTTTCCTTCCATGGTTTGACTTGGAAATAATCAAAAAAGTCTGACTCGACAAGCTCAACACCCTCAAAGGGTAGTTTCATCTCGTTGAGTTTGTGGATGAGCGGCAGAAAATGGTCTCGTGGCTCATCGATGAAGAGCTTGACAGCATTTCTTCCTGAGAGTGCGAAGTATTGGACATCAGGAAGTGCCTCAAAACGCCGCATGAGTTCAGGTGTTAGGGCATGAAGTGAGACTCGCAGGCTCTCACCTTTTCCTGGTAGAGTCGATATCAGTTCTTCAGGGGTACCAAACTGGCTGATCTCGCCATCCTCGAGTAGGACTACACGTGTGCAGTAGTCCACGATCTCGAGATCATGGCTGATAATGACCATTGTGGTGCCCAGTTCAAAATTAAGCATCTTCAGGTAGTTCAGGGTCTCGTGTCTGAGATGGGCATCTAATCCCGTTGTAGGCTCGTCCAACAGCAAGACTGGAGGATTATGGATCATCCCAAGACATATCGAAACGCGCTTCCTCTCTCCACCAGAGAGTCTGTCCACTCGCTTGGTGATCAGCTCCTCATCGAATCCCAAGATTGTGAGAACACTCCTTGCCCGCTCCTCGATCTCTTTTGGCCTGAGACCATAGCATCTTCCAAAGAACTGAGCATTCTGGAGCGGTGTGAAATCATAGTACAGACTGAGGTGTTCGAGCTGAGGGACATAGCCCACTAAGAGGCTGATGAGTTGGCTCTTCTTGGTCACATCATACCCGCCTACACACGCCTGCCCCGCGGTGGGTTTGATCTGTCCTGTCAGAATACGAAGAACAGTCGTCTTTCCAGCACCAGAAGCGCCGATGACACCAAGGAACTCCTTCTTGTTAGCAAAGAAGGACACGCCCTTCAGGGCATAGAAGTCACCAAAAGCCACCTTCAGGTCGATTATGTCAATCTCTCTGTGCGTGGCCTTCGTTTCGCTACTATTCCTCTTACCCACTTTAGATGCCTCCTACCTTGTCGCTGACTCGTTCAAACATGTTCTTTCCTTCTTCGACGCTCTGCATCAGAACACGTAACGCCTCGACCTTCTGAATACGGTCAAGATCTTCTCGTTTTATGAGCTCCTCAAGTTGAGAAAAGGCAGCTAGAAGCGAGTTCAATGTATTATCGATCTCACGACGCAAGTCATCATCAATCTCAGGAATTCGGAGTCTCTTCCGCATCCTCCTCCGATTATACATTAGACCACCGATCAACGTGCCAAAGATGCCTATTGATGTGATGAATGCAACCTGTGGCATAGTAAGCCATGCAAAGCTGTCATCTGGTGGTGGAGGAATTGGCACTTCGTATAGGAAGAAGTAGACACTGGCATAGGTCATCGCATAGTTCTCATCGCCTAAGACAATGAAGATGCCATTGATTCTACCAGCAGAATCCCATGCGCCTGGTGCAAACTGTGATGAGTACAGACCGTCTTCAACATAGCCTGCAATAAAGAATGAGAGGTTCCCATTGGGTAGTTCATAAACAATGGCTACGAAGAGGTCATTCACAGGATCTCCGTTGATGTCTGTCAGGTAGAGATTGACATAGACACTCTCACCCACAGGATACAGCGTGGTGTTTTCCGAGAGACTTGTTGCGGTAGTCAGTGTATTCCTCAGCAGGTATTGATTGAGATTGTACAGGAGCCTGCTGTTGTTACACTTTACTAGGTTCTTGTTCATGAATATCTTAGAAGAGCTAAAGATTGCTATCTCTGGGTCACTCTGATCGAGTAGAGCCACGCTGTTTCCATTCAGTCTTACTTGCGCATTAGACTGATTATTCATGATGTACGTACCGCCTCCTAACCAGACTGATTGGATGCCAGCTCCCAGACGAGATGTGGTCACAATCTCTGTTGTATTCTCTTCGTCATGACTTCCTTGGAAGAAGTATCCATAGGTCAAGAGTAGCGGATTTAATGCGGAGATGTTCGCGTTATCATCATTATCTCCTAAGATGATTAGTGTGCCTCCGTTTGCTGTAAAGTCCCTCAGGATATCTATATCTGTCGAATTGTACTCGTCAGTTGGAGCGATAATGAACACTGTTGAGAATGATGCGAGGAGGTCTGCATCTAGATCCATCCCCGGAGTTTCAACAAGGTCTAGACCTACATTTGCCATGCTCTTCTTCATATTCGAGAGACCTGAAAATGTGGTCATTCTGAAAGAATCTAGTAGTCCAGTAAGCGAACCTAGATCTCCAAGGTCTCCAAGTCCGAAACTTGTCGAGATTCCCGTATCTCCTGGTGTATCTTCTTGAGCAAGAGGGAATTCCAGACCTCCAGTGCCTTCTCCTCCACTGAGACCGCTTGTGTCACCCCCAAGACTCATGTCTCCGAGTAACGATCCAAATCCACCTCCGTGGGATGTATCCAAGAGCATCATTGCACGGGGATATTCGAGGACTCTCTCCAGTGTAATATTCGTAGTCCAGCCACTATCTGTTTCAATGACATAATCACACCTATGATATCCATCCATGCCAATTGGTGGGGCTAGTAAGAAAAGAGAGAAATCGTAGAATCCCTCAACAGTTTCAGCACTTGTGAGAGACATGTTACCCCACTTTGATGCATTACCATGATTTACGATGGTCATATTTCCAAGTGACTCGGTCGTTGACAGAACGAAACTGTACAGTCCAAAGTCTGCAGGAAATCGTATATCAAATGGTGCAAATGGAAGCGTCTTTGGGAATACAGAGGTTGACGAGATTGGAGAGATAATAAAGATGTCTCTCACTAGAAAGTCGTCCAAGACACCAACCACCAATGTATTGATATTTTGTATTAATCCGATAACAGATTGAAGACTGGCAGCCACTGCCCAGACTGCAGTTCTGATTCCTACCCCGTCTGGACGATATGTGGCTGTCATATTTACAGCTTGGAACGGTCGGATTACATCATACGAGAAGTACTTCGCAAATAAAGCCCCATCTCCGGTGAGGTTCTCAGCTACGACCATGGCTGCAATTGCAGATGAGTTATACACTCCGACATTCATAATTAGCGCATACGACTCGTAGGTTTCCCCAATAGGGACAATTCGTGGCAGATCCGCCTCAACGACGATGAGGTCACCCTGATCCGCTATCAGACTGGGAACTTCGTTAAGCCACATAGCTTGAATTGACGAATCAAGGACTGTACGGTTTTCACCAAAGCCTAAAGCAATTGTGACATTGACCGGATTGTTTACCTCGACCACGCCAAAGTCCCATTGCATCGCAAGACCAACACTCCCATCAAAAGAAGTGGTTCCTGTCAGAGCATTATCTGTGATATGATTAGAAATCTCAGAGGAGTTTCCTACCTCAAAGGCCGAAAGAGGTATACTAGAGTTCAGACCTACGTAGAAATTGCCATAGTCCTCAGAGAGTCCGTACGCGAATAGTTGTTGATCATCCAGATCATATTTACCATGATCGTCTCTCCCATCCAAAAAGAGGTCCAATGAATATGACACATAGAGACTCACATTTTCAATTGGTTCTGACCCAAGATTGAGGATGTATGGAGTTATTCTGAAAGCTGTAAGAGGGAGTGGTGAATATGTTGTAAGATTATAGGACTCCACGACTAGGGTCACGAAGACCTCGTCGTCGTATGATAATATTCCAATATGTCGGTCATAGTTTGTTGTAGCGCTTGACAAAGCTACTTGGTGAAGTTCTCGCTTGACATCGAACATCATCAGGTTTGTTGGGTCCATATCATTCCACTTGAGTGAGAACATACCCATCATGAGATGAATCCCAGAGTCCTGAGGATTACGCGTGTCTAAAGCAATGATTGTTGTACCAAAACTACTCATGAGCATTGTCGTGGATGCATCAGTACCTGATGCAGATACAAGTCCTAGAGCTATAAGCGGAGTGCCTGTTGTACGATTTTGTGGCTTAACTGGACTCTGTCTTGTGCTCAAGTAATTGAACGCACCTTGAATATTGAGCAGTCCAGCTCCTCCATCATTTGCACCATATCCAATTGGAGTGGCTGTGTCCCGAAGGACATTCCCAAGTGTGATAGGCGTAGCTCTATCGAACGCCGAGAGTAAGATTGCGGCTGCTCCTGCTGTAATGGCTGCTGAGGCAGTCGTTGTATCTGCTATAGTGAAATTCTCATCAACAGTTTCACCAAGAGACCCTCCGAGCAGACCTCCAAGACCACCGAGGTCTCCCAAGTCAGATAGGCTAATGTCACCAAATCCTAGGCTGCTCAAACCAACCCCTGCCTTTGCACCCACCACTCCGACGCCAGGAGCAACGATATCTGGTTTAGTGAGCAGATCAAGGGATGGACCTCTCCCCGAGAAGTCTGGTATTTCCTGTTTCTCTGTATCATAGGCACCCACGCAGAAAGCTGCTGCGCCGCCTCCGGGTGACATGACAGTGAGATAGTCTGGACCATCATCACCAGATGCAGCAATGACAAAGATACCCTTCATTGCAGCCTCTTCAATAGCAACAGAAACCGCATCACCAGGAGCCCCAAAGGTATTGAATGGCAACAGAATGATGTCTGCCCCTCGACTACTCGCCCACTCAATTCCTGACACTATCCAACTAGGAGCTGCAAAGAGCCCACCGAGTGTTACCTTTGCTGAGAGTAGCGTGGCTCCAGGAGCTATCCCTACATATTTTCCTTCTGACATATTGCCATTGCCAACAGCAACAGAAGCTGCATAGGTTCCATGTCCAATCAGGTCTAAGGGAAGTGTATCTGCTTCAACAAAGGATGCAAAAGCTGAGACCGAGAGGTCAGGATGAAGTGGGTCCACTCCAGTGTCCAGAACTGCAATAACAACGCCAGTTCCATTATAACCGGCTTCAACAAGGTCCCGCGCTCCTATCCTGTCTACTGGGGAAATGTAGTCTTCAAGATCAGCGAGGGTTGTAATCTGCGTCTGTTTTATAGGAGTGACTTCATTCGACCATATTCTCGTGATGAAGACCTCCTTGGCGAGGTCTATTAGAGAAGTGCTGAGCATCTTGACTCGAATCATGTTCAATGATTCAAAAGTGTCAAGAAACTCTGCTGTTTTGTCCGCAAACAGGATTGCGTTCTTCGCCTTGAAGTCAGCCACTCCCTCATCATATCCAACAAGGACTTCTAATCGTTCCTCTATCGACGTCCTGTTGAGTAGTGACTCGTCAATTTTTTCTTCAGGCTGTATTTGCTTAGGTGAAGTACCTGCAGCAGGAGGGACACTAGCGAAACCACTGAGTATGATTGAAACGATCATTATGCATGTGAAGAGTCGTAGAGACTGATGCGTCATTACTCTCGTGGTTTTCACCATGATATCACTTCTCGATACTTCCTTGGATGAGGCCTCTTGTTATTGCTATGTAATAATCGACCATATCCGCTGTGGACTTAGTTTTGACAATCTTTACTGCAATCTTCTTTTCTTTGAGGGCAGTAACACACCTCTCTGCAATGATCTCGAGTGGTTCATCAGTGAAGACTTTCAGCAGTTCGCCTCTTTGGAGCACGAATCTAGCACCTTCAATTGTCTCTAACGTCTTCAAAGCTCGAGGGTCTACTTCCTCTAGAACGATTCCAACCGCGAATCCTCTTGATGGCATGGACTCCTTCAATCTGGTTGGACTGCCAAACGCGACGAGGCTCTTTCCTCTCATGAATACAGCCACCTTGTCACAAAATTCGGCTTCTACAGGGTAATGAGTTATGACGATGATGGATGTGCCATATTCTTGATTGATGAATGTGAGATAGTTCCAGAGTTCACTCCTGTTATCAGGGTCCAGTCCCGAGGTTGGTTCGTCCATCAATAAGACCTTGGGATTATGAGCAAGCGCGATTGCAATAGACACCCTTCGTTGTTGTCCTCCCGAGAGTTCTGAGACTGGGCTGTTCCCCTTCTCCAACACTCCAAAGTCTCGTAGTAGGGTCTTACCCCGCTGAATGAGTTGCCATTCTGGGATGTTGTATTGCTTTCCGAAAGCGATGATGTTCTCTAGAGAGGTGAAGGTCTCATACATATATGATAGGTCTTGAGGACAGTATCCAAAGAAATGCCTTACTTTCTGTGTCTGTCGTGAGTCTATCCCTGCAATCCGGGAAACTCCAGTGCTCGGAATATCCCCAATCAGGGCTTTGACGGTGGTCGATTTACCAGCTCCAGATTCTCCAATGATTGCCAGCATCTCACCCTCCCTGATTGAGAAGGAAACATTCTCAACAAGCTTCTGTCCACTCTTCACGGTGACAGTCATATTCCGAATAGATACAACATCTCGATACTCTGCTGCCTGCTTCCAAGCATAGGGTATAATGTATACCTTGTTCGCCAAGATGGTCAGGGTTGGATTGTACTTGGGTCCAACAAGCAACTGTGGCTGAGCAACATGATAGATCTTTGGCTCTCCTACGTCACCCTCAGGTTCAACACGAACCTCTAGAGCGCCTTCTGGTAGAATTGGCGCTGGAGCAGTTGATGCTCCAACAATGTTACCCTGTATCATAATCGGCAGTCTATCCGAGGCTCGTCTTCCCCAAACTGTGCATACAACATCCTGTCCCTTAATCTTCTCAAGATCTTTGACTGCTTGTTGGAGGTCTTTTCCATCATAATAGAGGTCATCTGACATGTTTCGCTTCAAATAGTTCTGAACAGTAATCTGAGTAGCAGCGACGTCTTCTTGACCTGATCCTTCTCCACCTATGGTCAGTACCTTCTCAAGTTCTCCCGCTCTTTTCCTACGCATATCTTCATCCACATGAACTGCAATTCTTCTTGTAAGTACACTCTTCTTGACCTTCAGGATGCGACCCTTGAACCTGACCTCCTTACCTGTCGCTGTCAGGCTACCCTCTACTTCACAATGTAGCTCTCGGTCTTGTCGAGTGATACACCAGTCAATTGCCTCACTAATCCTTGCTCCCGAGAAGTATGCCTCCTCCACAAAGGCTGGCTTTTCCTCTT
>JAEOUM010000196.1 GCA_016839275.1 Candidatus Thorarchaeota archaeon | reverse complement strand
TATTTGTATGGATATTAGGTGGTCTATTCTTCTGGATTGCAGCATCATCTAGTAGCTAGATTATTCCAACTTGATCCTCCTCAAATTTTACCCCATATTGAAAGGAATCACTGATTGTTAAACCATCAGCTAGCTTTTTCAAAAAGCCTACAACAAACCAGCGTGTCAATTCAGCAGACTTACTCCTACTTAGAATAGACGCTTCTTGTTCATCTACAACATTTAATTTGTAGATGTTCTTTGTTTCTTTGATGATAATCGCCGCATCTGAAATATTGCGAATTTGCTGAATTGGTTTTGGTGTCATAACGCGATTGAGATGGCGCCAGACTTGATTTGAGAGAATAAGTGTATCAGTCTGAACGAGAACAGGTTTCAACCAATCAAGACCCATTTCCCAGAATGGTACAGAACATCTATAGACGAGTGGAATTCCATGAGCTTTTGCAAACGCAGCAATCGAAGCAGCAACTTCCACAAACAGTTCACCAATATACACAGCTTTGGCTTGTTCCACAATAGGCCAGGGAACCTGAGAGGGAGAATCGATGGAGAGAGACGTGACTGGACCTATCCCAACAAGCATTCGTGACTTACTATTTTCTGAAATAATGATAGACTCGTTTGTAGATTTACCATCCTCAACAACTATGTTTGTGACATCAACTCCTCCCTGAATGAGCTGAGTAATGACCTCCCAACCTTCAAGGTCATTCCCTACTGATGACACTAGAGAAGTATCAAGACCCTCCCCGGCCAATGCTATTGCTAATTCAACAGTAGATCCACCTGGCGATCTAACTGGTGAACTACAGCTCGCAAGTCCTCCAGTAGGAGGAATCTTGGCGCATTCTATTCTAGTATTGTATGCGGATGCTCCAAAAACAACAATGTCAGGTTGCAGATATTTGGTAGAATCTTCAAGTATTGCTTTTGCACGTGTGCGAGCGAATATTTCAAACAGCCTGGATTCTGGAATGCCAAGATCCTTGTAAAGTGTTGTTAGTCTAATGAGGTAATCCTCCAATAGAAATGCAGTGAGCTCTTCAATATCTGAGGGTAGACCTTCAGAGTAGAACCGAGCTAAACCCCATCCACTCTTTGTCAGCTCATGGAATACAACACGCTTCCCATTATGAATGGTCGATGCAGTTATGATTAAACCGAATCGGCTGAGGGTCTTAAGATAGGAGAGAATACTCTTGTTTGAGTGCGGGAGATTCTCAATAAGATCACGTTGCAATACCCGACCATCCTCATGAAAGCTCGAAAGCACACTACGAGTGATTCGTGATGCCATGACAGTTCGAATGAATTCATCTCTGACCTCACTTTCTGAGGGAAGAAAGAGTAGGTAAGGCCACAGATGTTCAATTGGCTTTGTTTCGACCATTCCCAACATCTTCAAATACCGGTTTACAATGTCGAACTAATGTACAATCGTACCTATGTAGTTTACTATATTACACTTCATAGGAGGAGAGTTAATGTCAGAATTTAGGCGATCTGTAGCGTATCCATGGGCTCTCACTGGTATTTTCGCAGCATTTCATTTTGTTACATCGATGCTGCCATACACAGTTCTAGGCACTGGCGGAGGATTTCTCTCATGGGGAATGATATCAGCACCGATTGTTGGATTTCTCCTTGGTCCATTTTTTGGGACTGTCTCGATTCTAATTGGTTCTATTCTCAACGTAGTTGTATTCAATCCAGGAGAAATCTTAGGACCTGTTATTCTCACTTTAGCACCTGCATCAGGAGCTTTGGCAGCAGGACTTCTTAGAGCAAATAAGCCCGTTGGTGTAATCACTGCCTATCTAATAGGATTCTTTGTCTTTCTGATAGGACCTGTTGGATTGCTTGCTTACCCCTATCTATGGCTTCATGCTATCACTCTTCTGCTTGTGTTTCCTTTTATTGTTCCAAGAACACGACGTCTTCTCTTGAAAGGACTGCACTTTAGCAAAGAAGTCAATCCAGCAATCACAGTCATATCCGTCTGGTTAATGTCCTTCATCGCACTTCTTGCAGATAATCTCATTGGAGGCGCAATTGGGACGTACTATTTTGTCTACATACTGCTCTTCGATCCGACTGCACTAGCTAGTGTATACATGGGAATCGCATTGGTATATCCAGTAGAACGGATAATTGCATCTGTAATAGTCGCGCTTGTAGCTTTGAGTGTAGGATATGCACTTGCCAAGTCATATTTTGATCTTCCTGTTCTTCCAACCCGTCAAATGACCATTGAAGAGTTATCCGAGGAAGAGGTCCAGTCAGTGTAGATAGTAATTCTAGCATGTTCCGTACAGGACTCCTTGACAGATGGCGTACAAAGACTGACATAATTACTGCTAGAGACGAAGCTTCATAAGAACTCAGGCAAAGAATAGACTTAGTGCAGAATCCCTCGGGATTCTGTTCTGTAATTACACGAAATCGTGTGTATGCAGGAGTTAACAGATATTGCAATTATTTGATACATATACGTTAATATTGGCGCTCGTCGTTGTATTCGGATTCTTTATCCTCATGTTCGTCGCTAGCGGGATTAAAGTCCTTAAAGAATGGGAGCGTGTCGCAATCCTTAGGCTTGGAAAATACAAGGCAGTAAAAGGACCGGGTATCATTTGGGTAACACCAATCTTAGATAGAATTGCCATGAAGGTTTCCTTGAGATTACTGACTTATGCTTTCAAGACGGAGAGATCTCTGACCAAAGACAACGTACCAGTTGTCGTAGATGCTGTCATGTATTTCAGAGTGATTGATGTTGAAAAGGCAATCCTAAGTGTTGAAAGATACACGGTTGCTGTAGAACTTGGTGCTCAAACCACTCTGAGAGAAACAACCGGAAAAGTGACCCTAGATCAACTCTTGTCAGACAGGGATAAGATTGCTCAACACCTGCAAGAGCTTATTGATGAGAAGACAGAGCACTGGGGTGTAAAGGTTACTAGTGTTGAGATACGAGATGTGGTCATCCCATCAGCACTCCAAGATGCGATGAGCAGAGAAGCTCAGGCAGACAGAGAGGGCAGGGCTCGGATTATTCTGGCTCAGGCGGAACTCGAGGCTGCTGAGAATATGCTCAAGGCAGCTAAGAGATACGAAGAGTCGCAGGTTGGTTTTGTCCTACGTACATGGAACATCATGCAGGAAATCTCAAAGAATGCTAATCTGATAATCATGGTACCAACAAACATTCCAGAGGTTGGAACTGTAACTGGTGTTGCAGCTGCCATGTCAGCTGGAACGGGAGGAATCAGAGTTCCTGCTAACAAAGGTACAGTACCTCCGGAAGAGTAAGCATCTGTAATTGGAGGGAGAAAATGTGGATGCGTGGATCAAAATCTTCGTTGTCATGATCATGTTCTCAGCTCTGAGTATGGTCATGACTGTCTTCCTTGTCGACCCACTCATTGGTCTGATGCTCTTTGGAATTATCCTAACACTATTAGTCATCACTCTAGAACCAGCGACAGGTAAAGCGATGGCTCAAGTCACTGTCCCATTAGTAATCATTCTCTTTGTTATGGAGATATTCTTTACCAATTTATACAGTCCGGAGCCACTGTCTTTTCCATATTGGATGTTGTTTGTGATCGGAGCAGTCTTGTACATACTCTTTATGATGTTCACTGGTGGAAGTAGCTTTGTAGAGGGAGGTTTCATGGATGCGAAAGTTTCCTTGAAGCTCTTCCCAGTATATGGTATTGCTATTTTCCTATCAGTCCTCATAGATGATACACATAAACTGACGGTATATATCATGGCTGGCACGGTGATTGGGATGATGGCACTTTATTTCGCATTCCTTCGGGACTACGATAAGTGGCCTGCATATTCACAAATGAAGTATTCAGACATCCATGCTATTTCTGACATAAATCCAAGAGGCAAAGTGAAGACTGGTGCGGAAATCTGGTGGGCGAGAACGACTGGACCGCCAATCAAGACTGGTGAGAAGGTTGTCATAGTCGACATCAAAGGTATGACAATGATAGTTGCACGTCCAGAGGATGTGCTCATCGGTCCTGAACAATAAATATGAAGAGGAGTGTCGGAAAATCCGACACCTTCCTCTATTCTTTCTTTTTAGTATAAAGAAGTCCCCAAATAATCGATAAACCAATCAAGAATCCGATTATTGTTGTGATCCCCCATTCGATCTGGAAAATCTCAGGAAGAAGAACGGGCTCACGAGGGAATACTGGGAATATTATGTATGCTAGCATATTCCAAGCAAAATGAAATGCAATAGGTACCCAGAGCTTTCGACCTGACCAATAATAACTGAGAGAGAGAACAACTCCACCGAGAAATAGATTGAACGAGAAGATCAGAATGAGATGAAGAGGGAAACCAGGTGTAGCCCACCAGCTGAAATGAAGAAAAGAAAAGAATATTGAACTGATGATTATTGCCGGAGCTTTTCCTACAATAGTTTCAATATGAGGGAGGATATATCCACGATGAGCAAGTTCCTCAAAGACCGCAGTAGGCGCAGTGATGATTATTTCAGAAGCTAGAAGGTCAGCAGTCATCTGTTCTACTGGTCGCAATTGTCCCCCAAAGAATATGGCGAACAATATCACTATCGAAGCAGCAACAGTACCTGCTATTGTACCAATGATTATATGAGGAATTGCAGTTTCATCAAAGGCTATTCCGAGTTTTCCTATAGATGATCCTTCTGACCGGGCAAAGATATCGGTCACAATATACATCAGGAAGAAAGTACCAAAGAAAGCCGCTGTGGCCATCAATTCAAAGAGTTCACCTGAGAAGAGCCCTGAAACAATTGGGGAAATTTCCACAATTAGGAGCATAAATGCCATGAACAGAATAACTTTCAGGGCATCATGTACGGGGTCGCTCTTCATATCAATCACCGAATGTTTGGCACTAATACGCACCTAAAACTGATTTGGTCCTAAGAAAATAGTGGAC
>JAEOUM010000195.1 GCA_016839275.1 Candidatus Thorarchaeota archaeon | reverse complement strand
CCTCGGTGGTCTCCTGCGCGCCATTGATGGAGTGTCTTTTGATCTTGCCGAAGGTGAATCTCTGGGTCTCGTTGGGGAGTCAGGTTGTGGAAAAACAACCACTGGTAGATGCATTCTCCACCTTGAGATTCCTACCGACGGAGATGTAATCTATGCTGGTCAAAACCTGGCAACGCTTGACAGGAATGAGATCAAGGAACTCAGGAAACGAATGCAAATCACATTCCAGGATCCCTACGAATCGCTTAATCCGAAGCAGAGCATTTTCAGTATTGTACAAGAACCATTGATGGTTCATAAAATTCCTCTAACTCCAAGCCAGAGGCGTCAGAGAGTCCTTGAGGCAATGGAGAGTGTTGCTCTCACACCTGCAGAGGATTATATTGATAGATATCCCCACGAGCTATCCGGAGGACAGAGACAAAGAATTTCGGTTGCTAGGGCACTTATTTTGCACCCTGAGTTCATGGTAGCAGATGAACCAGTTTCAATGCTTGATGTGTCCATTCGTGCTGAAATTCTGAATCTACTCCTAAACCTACGCGAAGAGCTTGGACTCACATACTTGTTTATCACTCATGACCTTGCTGTAGCAACGTATATCGCTGACAGGATTGGAATTATGTACCTCGGGAGAGTGATGGAATTAGGACCTGCCCATGATGTAGCTTTCAATCCACTACATCCATACACTAGAGCTTTGATTTCAGCTGTTCCTTCTGGAGACCCGACTGTTAAACGACGTATTGAGTCATTGAAGGGAGAACCTCCTAGTCCTATCAATGTGCCTTCAGGTTGTCGGTTCCATCCCAGATGTCCATATGCCCAAGAAATCTGTGTCAGAGAAGTTCCTGATGATAGAAACATAGGTGAAGGACATATTGTCGCGTGCCACTTTGCTGGCGAACTGCCAGAGGTCCAACTTTAAAATTGGAATTACGGGTGTTTCACTTGTAACGCCCGTAATCACTTCCTTTTATCACACGTGTTTAATAGAGGTGAAAAAATGACAGATACTACTGACCGATTACGTATCTTAAAAGCTATAAGGAAGTGCTTAATAGATGGGGAAGAGTATTTTCAAAAGGCGATGGACATACTTGATGAGATTGGGAGGGGGTCAATTGGCGTGGGTATGACTCCATTAGTTGGAGGATACGCAATAAAAGACCCAAAAAGCAATTATCGTGGTGCATTGATTGAAATCGACTCGGCTGAGCGAGCCCTTGAACCACTTATGACACGTTTCAGAGATGGACGAGTTAATGAGTCTCACTTCAAATCAAAAGATGCTATTGTCCTACTGGGAGATCTTGTGGGTGTAGACTATAATTATATCGTGAGAAGACTTGCTGATCAGACAGGCCGGGAATCCACATGGTATCGTTTGAAAGAACTTAGTGCTAAGATTGAACAGCTACTAGGATTAATTGCTGATGCCTAGCTCTCACACACATCCTATCAAACTAGGAAAGATAATAACGATTGAGCAGGATTGTTGCTTGTCGAGGATAATTCTGAGAGTGGTATGAGTCTATGTCCAATCCTTTTGAACCAATGAGTATTCTCAAAGAACTTGAGCGTGCAGAACGTATTCTCGACAATCTTCTGCAGCAACTCTCTAGTCTCTATGCAAATCTTGAACCGATGGAAAGTGTGCTCAGAGTTGATGATTTTTCTTCAAGTGGTATGATTATACCAGGGACAAAGACAGGAATTGTTTGCGCACTGACTGCGGATATTAAAGGAGACCCAATCTATAAGGCCCTAGAATCGCTTAAAGGTAAAGGTCTGAGACTTCCAGCTATCATCAAGGGATCGGATCGAACTGAGGCATCAGAAACATGTGACTCAATTATGAAGATCATCAAGGCTCAATTCGAACACAAAATTACTCGATTCATTGTGAATCTGAGATGGTCATCATTACCAGCTTTAATTGAAAATGATAACGTCGTAATCATGGGTACAAGATACCTTCATGGTGAAACGCAAGATATCATGAGAATTAAAAATAGACTTAAAAAATTGAACCTGGAAGTGCTTGAAGATAATGGCGAATTTGGGGGAGGATTACTAACATATAAGCTGACTAACTTTGCCAAAGAAGTTGATAATACAACTGTGCTAGAGCTGACTCTCTCATCAGCACTCTCAGAAAATGTTACGATGATAGCAAAGATTTTGGAAGCTATTACAATGTCCTAGGTGTTTATTATGAGTTCAATCTCAGGTGCTTCAGAGATGCAATTGCCTTTTCCTCATGGAATAGAGATTGAACTTCAAGTCATTCGTAAGGATGGTACGTGGATTCGCGGTGAGGATATTCTTGAGATCTTCGACAAGATTGTTTCAAGTGCAAAGGGACTCCTAGATAAGAAAATTCGAGCTTCTTCTGTAGAAACTGTCAGAGCGAAATATGAGCAGTCTTCGCAAACAGAAGAAGGGGAAAGAGGTTCAAGAATAGTTGCAACCTACAAAAATCCAGCAGGGCATCCTAAAGAGTATACTCTCCTAGGACACGATCCAAACGTTGTCAGCTTAACATGGATTTTAGAAGTCGCGACGCCACCATGTACAACACTTGAAGAGCTTGCATGGTGGATTCAAACACTAATTGCAATATCCTATGAATCCCTACCTAAGGACTCACAGGCAGTTCTCATCTCTACTGGCTTGAATCCAACTCAAGAGTACCTTCGGAATCTCTCTTTTGGCGAACATCACCACATTCTCAGTCAAGAGGTTGATGAAACCATTAAGATTGCAGTATATGATATGATTCGAAATTTCATCCCACATCTGATAGCATTGTCTGTCAACTCACCCTTTGAAAGCAAAAAACCAAGTGATGAAATTAGTATTGATGAGAATGAGATTGTACGAGCTCCACGATGCACGAGATCAATCAGACTCTTTAGAAACACAACACAGATGGGACCAACAAATGAATTTGAAATGATACCTTACATTCGAGTGGCTGATAAAGACGCTTTTGCCAAACATGTTAACAGAAGCTATGCAAGGATGGTGGATTGCTACCCTTTCACAGATTATGGAACCATTGAGCTTCGAGTATTCGACACACAACTAAGTATCCCAAGAAGAATGGGACTAGCACTAATACTTCAAGCTCTTGCCTTGAAAGCAAAGCGGATGGTCGAGAGAGGCGAAGTTATACCGGATGTAGGTGCAAAGTCACTAAGTGCAAATAGAGCATCTGCAGTCGCTGCGGGTCTCTGGGGTTCATTCAAACCGGGACAAGGCACAGACGAGTATCTTGCTATCTACAACCACCAAGTTTCTGATGGAGGAGTTGTTGACAATACAAAACGGAACAGATACCTTGGTGATGCTGTAATATCAATGCTCTATCTTATCCGGGATGAACTGGATGAACTCAAGGTTGTCGAAAATCCTTTCATGCAGGCTTTGCTTGTGTCTGTTTTTGGAAGTGAGTATACTAATCCACGAACTACGGAAGCTGATTTTCAGCTTGAGGTTTATGCTAAATCGGATTACAATATGGTTGTATTATTGAAACGTCTTGCAGAGGTCACACGAGAATGTAGCACGAACTGGCTTTATGATCCAATCGAGGGAACCCCTCATCTACCTACTTGGTTATGTTGGTGGAAAGGGCTCGAGCCAGAGATTGTTATAGACACAGATAGGACGTTTGCAGGTCAAGAAGCAGAGTTCTCTATTCTTATCCGTAATAGTACAGGAAGGAATCTTGATAGTCTCACAGTCAAATACTCAATTGAAGATTCCTTAAGAAATATTGTAGACAATAATCTTCTGGCAATTGATAGTATTGAAACAGGAGAAATACACGTTTCTCGAGTTACGTTCCCAACTCGAAAGGATACCTCTGCATACAATGTGATTGTAGAGGTGGGTTTCGCTGGACGTCAGATCAATCTTACAAGTACAATCAACATGTACTGGATGAGTGCAGCAATACGTCCAGGTACAACGACTCAATTTGCAGATGGAAAGACACCAGTTCTGTTCAATGGAGAGATTGAAACCAATTATGCATCTGACTCACTTGTTAATTGTCAAGTCAACATCCTTGCACCTAATCTAGAACGTGTCATAGTCGGGACTGCTGAGATGCTCAAGGTGGAGGCTGGGGAAATTACTACATTTGAGAGCTCGCTCTTCCCACCACTAGTTATTCCTCCAGATATAGCAGAGGGTGTCGAGAGATGTGTGCTTCAGATACGCTTGATGAATGAAGACAGTGTTGAGATCGCTGATGGAACTTCAAAGCCCTTCTATGTGGGATTTGTCAAAAGAGGGCCACAAGTCATATTCGATTCGGATCTGAAGAGCAGCTACATCCCAGGTGAACTGGTTGTAGGGAATATTGTGGTAAGCGACAGGAATAATACAATTGGACCGTCAGCCAGAATGGTGGTTGATTACTGCGCAGAATCTGGGAAATCAACTGATATTGAAACCTTCCAATTTGAAGAGTTCATGAAACGGAATGCAACGTTCCAGTGGAGAATCCCAAGGGCTGTTATCATGCCTCAAATTGAGAGAGTGGGCGTAATCAGAATACGAGTGATTGAGAGAGGAAATGTAATTACATCAGTTGAGTCAGACAGATTCAGTATCGATCAAGTAACAACTCGAGTCAATCTAGATTCTATGAGAGTTCCACAGCGTTCCCATGTTGGTGGAAAAATATCAGGCTGGTTACGTATAAGGAGAAATACGGAACAAGGGGATTCTGCCTTTCTTACATTATCATTTGTTTATCCTGAGGATGAAGAATATGTTGTTCTTCGACAAGCTGTAAAACAGAGTAAGAATTTATCCCTAGCCTTTGGACCATTGACCATCCCATCACCGAAAAAATCTACAAATCCAAAATCTATCAAGCTTGTAGCAGTACTTAGCTATGCAGGTCTGGAGATGGATAGTCGTTCAACGACGATAGATCTGGTAGGTGGACCCTCGGCAGATTTTGCTAGGATTGACTTCATCGGACTTCCGAGTTTTACGGTACCAGATCAGATGCTTCAAGTGACAGTCCAAATCGAAGGCGGTTTGAAGGAAACAACTGATTGCATCCTGTCTGTTGGTCTTGAATCCATTGCTGGAAACTCCATTCTGATTGAGAGGAATATCACCCTCGAATTAGGAAAACCAAAAATGATTCCAGTTCCCTTCAGAGTACCCCTAGGTGCAGAAATGAGTACTGCTCACTTGAAAGCTGTTCTCATGTGTGGTTCTCAATCCTGTGAGAATAGCCAGCGCTTTAAGGTCAAAGCAATAGAAGGTCCATTCTTTAATGTTGGATTTTCTATAAGGAATGAAGCAGGTGAAGAAATACCAGGATTAGTAGCTAGGCTTACTCCTGTAGAAATTATCGTTGATGTAGAGAGTGCAAGGGGAGATTTACAGGGTCTAGCAATCAATCTGAGAGTAATGTCAAGACGAAACATAATCAAGGAGTTTGATATACCACTTTCCAATGAAAAGAAGAATACACTTTCTGTGAAATG
>JAEOUM010000194.1 GCA_016839275.1 Candidatus Thorarchaeota archaeon | reverse complement strand
CATTATCATCAAAAGGCGAGAAATGATTGACCGCATTATCGAAATAAATCCATATACAAAACAGATGTTGCCTGATGTACCAGTGACCATCATGGTATGCTTTGATAGAAATCTCGAGAAATATGAGAATCGATGGCAAATGGATTGCGCGAACGAAACGCTCAGTATGTTACTTGCCGCTCACAGTATGGGGTATGGGGGGCTATGGTTGGAAATCTATCCGGTTGAGGAACGTATCGAGAAAATTCGTGAATCTTTCGGAATACCAGAATCTGTTGTCCCGTTCGCACTAGTCACTGTAGGACATGCAGCAGAAGATAAACCACCATCCGACAGGTTTGAACAATCTAAAATTCACTATGACAATTGGTGATTCTTGCTTTCTTCTCAGAATAGGTATGTAGAGCTACTTGTTGCATGTGATTAATCAAAATACTCCTCCAGCCAGACGCCCAGGGGGTCCCAGCTTCCTGGTTGAAACTCTGCGTGTTTTCCACCTTCAGCAACATAGAACTGCTTGGTATCTGATGGGACTTCATCAAAGAGCATCTTGCAATCCTCAACAGAGAAGAGCTCATCACAATCTCCAACGCCAACAAACACTGGAATTTGCATATCTTTTGGAAACTCCATTTGCCTTAGGGCCATAATTCTCATAAAACGCAGAGTGTAGCGAAAATTGAATATTGGATCATCAAGACCAACCATTCCCTCTCGTTCATATTTTATGACTGGTTTGCTAGGATAAATGAGGGAACTCAGAAGTATCTTCATTTTTTGAACCAAAGGAATATTCTGAGTGGCGCTTAGCTTTACTGTTCTAGCTCCGCTAAGAAGCACAGCACCAGCCACTTTGTGCAAACAGCTGTCAAGTGCAATGATACTGGATAGGACTCCAAGACTATGACCGAGAAGAATCACCTGCTCGTGACGTTCCTTTACAAATGAAACTGCTTCACACAGATCCTTGACAAGGCGTTCTCTACTTGGATAGTCTCCTCTTATTCCGTCTGATAAACCGTGCCCTCTAAGGTCTAAACCATAGACTGTGAAACCACGATTAACCAGGGGTTTGACCAGCAGTTCATATGGTCCTGCATACGCAGTGATTCCATGAAATAGAAGAATAGCTGATTTTTTACGTGGCTGAGCATGAGGTTCCCAGAGCCATAAGAACAGAATTCGGTTGTCTGTTGTATTCATCAAATAATGAGGCTCTTTGAACTGCGTTCTGAGTTCAGTAACATCAATTGTCACATCATATCATCTCCTTATGAAATGATAAAAAGGAAGATGATGGGGCTTAATAAATCGCCTCAATAATCTCAGAGATATCTCATGAGAACCATTTGCGATTCGCCGTCTAATATCCATTTACTCTTCTGATCTGTACAAGTGGTCGATGTGGGAACTTGCAGAAAGAAGATCGGCTAATCTCGAAGAACATAAATTGTCTTAGGTTAACTATTCGTTAGCGGCTTGCTCATGCAAATATTATCCGCTGGAACTTGGGGGACTCAGGATGCATCCAATTGAGGTTCGAGAACTTGTCAAGACTTTTGGTAATATAATAGCTGTCAATAAACTAACATTCGATGTACATGAGGGTGAGGTCTATGGCCTTTTAGGACCGAATGGTGCGGGGAAGACAACGACATTGAAGGTCTTGATGGGGCTTTTAGATCCTGATTCGGGAACAGCAAATGTCTTTGGAATTGATTCAACCTCT
This sequence comes from Candidatus Thorarchaeota archaeon, assembly GCA_016839275.1. Taxonomy (GTDB): domain Archaea; phylum Asgardarchaeota; class Thorarchaeia; order Thorarchaeales; family Thorarchaeaceae; genus SMTZ1-45. Next base: position 1,360 of record JAEOUM010000194.1, on the reverse strand, counting down.
GATCCTATTGAGGTTAAGAAGAGAGTTGGTTATGTTCCTGAAGAACAACTCCTGTATAATTCATTAACATCGCGGGAGATTCTCGAGTTCGTAGCTTCAGTTCGTGGCCTCGATTATTATCATTCAAAAAAACGAGTTGCAGAAATGGCTCGCGCGCTTGATTTTACTAATCAATATGACAAGCCAGTTGTTACCCTCTCGCAAGGAAATAAGCAGAAGGCCATGCTTTTGATTGCTATGCTGCATGCTCCAGATTTGTTAATCCTTGATGAACCATTCTCTGGATTGGATGTGAGAACTTCTCGAATAATGAAGGATGTCATTCAGATTCACACAGAAAGGGGCGGCTCAGTATTATTCAGTACACACATTATGGAAATGGCAGAAGGACTATGCGATCGTGTAGGGATTATTGATGAGGGTATTCTAATTGCAGAAGGCACTCTTGATGAGCTTCGTAATCAATCCGAGTCTGAAGGAGCTACGCTTGAGAATGTCTTTCTTAAGTTGACGGGAGAGGAGGAGGATGTTAAGAAAGGTGTGGATGCATTGAGGGGGGCTCTAGATAAATGAGTTTTAGAGAGCGATGGAGGATTGCTGGCACCATCGCTCAAGAAATTCGTTTTAACGGCTATCTTGAGGCCAATCCTTCTAACCTATCTAGAATTAAGGAAAAACCTGAACGCATTATATCGCAAATCAAGAGAAGCTCAGCAATAAATTCGCTACTGACAGGAATTATTGTTCTTATGGTCGGCATCACAACGGTAGCATCACTTTTCTTTCTTCAAATCACTGGAGGTCAAGCACTTCAATTTGCAATTTCAATCAGTATTTTCTTTGGGATAGGTTTTGTGTTAATACTATTCATGAATTTAATTGGCACAACTGGTTTCTTCAATGCTAACGCTATGATACTGCCGTCCACGCTTCCATTCAGCAAATCTGATTTGGAGGGGCTAATGCTACTGGCGTTTGCTAGAATATTTATCGCACCAATCGCTTTGCTTCTAGTTATTTTTCCAATATTGATTACTGTGGTTTTTGGATATCTGACGGGCATCTTCGTACTTGCTGCATTGGGGACTACATCGATCTTAGCACTTGGAGCTCTCATTCGAGTTTCGGGATGGTTTTATTCAAAATCCCAATCTGGATCCGAATCAGTATTCTCAACCATAATAAGAGTTGGAGCGGGAATAGGAATGATGCTAGGAATTTTTGTTTCGTATGGTGCAATTGGATTCATTCCGATAATTGTTGACTCTATCATAGCATTCTCTGCAATAGCTGGTTCAGGAATAATTAGCATTCTTGCACTGATCTTTCCATTCTCATTTGGATTTGTTGCTGCAATACT
>JAEOUM010000193.1 GCA_016839275.1 Candidatus Thorarchaeota archaeon | reverse complement strand
TGTGTGTACTGACTTTCTTTGGCAATATGACGTTGAGCGTGTGCTTGCGTCCACCAATTTCTTCAATCATCTTTTCATCACCTCCACCTAATTGGTTGTGATGTCCCGGACTATCCTGCGAAGTAACTACTGTCTTGCTTGGTTTTACTATCCGAGTGTTCGAGAATTTAGCGCATTCCCTGCTCCATGCTTCGTACGGGATTTTCCTTTTCATTCGACATCACCTCTGTTGATATTCTCAACCTTTAAGATCCGAAACATTGACTGGTTTCGGATTTTCTATCTTGAGCCCGTGATGCTTGGATTATCCGTATCGTCGCATGATTGTATTCTTGTTCAGCGAATGGTTCAGTTTGATCGTGTTTTTGGTTTCATTGAGGATTCAATGTCCACGTATATATAGTACTCAAAAAGTAATAATCTTAGTCAATTTTTTATCAAGCACAAATGGTGGGTTTGTGTTTCTGTTGAAACAACATGTGCAAATTTCTGTACGTTTTCATTCATGTTTTGGGATTTTATAAAAACGGGCTTTGTTCAATATATTCTCACTCATATTTGTAAAAAAAAATTGATTATCGTCAGTATCGTTCCATGATAGGAATGAATCATCATTCTACACAATACTGTTGATTATCGACATGGTATGTAATTGTAGTAGCGCATGCTAAGAATCCCATGGCTCCTCTCTGAAATCATTCAGTAGTGATTCTTGGCTGCGACAATTAACTTTTGATTTGCGGCTGAAGAGTGAATTGCTTCTCGAATACGCTGCTTCGATAGCAGGCTTTAATGCATTTCCCACAAACATCTTTCTCCAAACCCCTAGATTTGAGATAAAGGATATACCGCCGACAGTTTTCTCGGTAGTCTTGAAGTTGTTCACGATGTCTAATGTAGCTGCACGCATCTTCACAAGCCCTACAATCTCCACACTGTGATTCAATTTTCTTACGTTGCAACATTGGAATAGGAACAATGATTGAAGCGAGACGTAAAGCACAACTGAATTTCTTATGAATTAATAGCTGGTTTTTGCCTAACCATCCTATTCCCGCATTCTCGGCAACTACTCTATGTGAGATAACCATAGGGAAGTAATCATGTACGTGATTAACATCCTCTATCATTCCACCAATGGTAGCTTTCAATGGAATGCCTTCAAAGCGTTGGGCAATAGAAACTGACATGCGATTTAGAACTTGATTAATCCTATCATACTCTTTTGCATACTCGTTCCAGAGTTTGTAATCAGGACTTCCACTCTGCCTGTCATCGATATAGTCTATGATAGGATCTTTGTATGTCACGCCAATAGAGATGATTGAACCAGATTCATAAAATGAACTAAAATGATCTTTTGTAATTCTGCGAAGTTTCTCTTTCTGTACATCCATCAATTCATCGTACACTGCAGCAAAACTTGCTACTCCAGTAGCTCCTTGCTCGTTTTCTTCTTCTAGAAGCTTCAGAAAATACTTATACAACGCCTGTGTATTAACAGCGGCCTCGTTATACAGCTTCATTTCGTCTGACTCCAGAATTCTCTTCTTAGTCTCATATCCCTTATGTCCTTGTTGTCATAACTATCTACGGTTCTGTTTTCCTATGTCCTCCTTTCAATTTAGTATATGTTCATTAGTGAATTTCACAACAAATTGCTGAGGAACATGACACGGGTAATTAGTAAATGTGGGAATCTGTGTTCTATCTGTCCGTGGGGAAGATGGATCAGAGAAAATCAACAACCTGCAGATTGGGAACCATTTGTTGAAGATGTGAAGAAGTATATAGGGTATGTCCCGGCAAAGAATCCTTGCCACGGTTGTCAGACTCCAAATGAGAATCTTGCGAAGGACGTTGGTGTCCACAATTTTCTACGCGGATGTGCAGCTCGAAAGTGTGCATTTGACAATGAAATTGAGAATTGTGCGTATTGTTCAAGGTACCCTTGTGATCAAATCGAAGCGTTGAATCGAGGTAACCGTCGAGAAGATGCAGAAAGACGTGTCGGTGAATCAATACCTGCTGATAAGTATGAATCCTACATCAGAGTTTTTGAGGGGAAGAAGACACTTGATGAGATTCGTTCAAGCCTTAGACCTGATGAAATTCAAGAAGTAAAGACAATAGAGTTGAAACCTCCTAGAATCATTCCGTTTCCTGATGTTACTCCAGAGCAGAAGGAGTCTGAATTCAAGACACTTCATGAAGTGCTTTCGCAGATTATGGATTCAAGATTAGGACTGAAAGATGCTGACACGCTTGCAGGAAAGGAATTACTCGAGAGACATCGAAATGTGCTAAGTCGCTTACTATGGATTGCTGCGCTATATGGGAAATTGGAAGGCTCACAACTCTATATAGACGCGATAACAATCAATACCTACAAGAAAGGAACTTCAGGTTTTCCGACGACGGAATCCGGTTGGCTGAGATGGCTGGAGGTAATCTCTGAGGCTGGCATTGGGGGAGAATTGGAATATGCCAATATCAATAAGAGTGATCTAATCAGTCCTATAGGCTGGCTCAGAGAACGAATACATGGGTCAAACGAACCTGCTTGGTGGTTGAAGATATCCTTTCACGATACTCTAGGTGGTGCTGCTACCCTGCGAACGTTGAGTTCATATGTGTCTGAGATTGACAAGCGATTTGGCAAGCAAGCCTACGGGAGATTCAAAAAAGCTGACATGCGGTTTCTTGAATAGAAAAACTCTAGAAATTTAGAGAAGAAACTTGGTGAGAATTATGATTTCTGACAGAATGAAACAGATTCACTCAGACTTAAAGAATCACAGCAATCCTGAGAGAAAAGACAAAATCGCCAGGTATCTAAAGACATCAATTCTCAAATTCATTGGCGTTGAACTACCGGACATTCATCGAATAGTGAAGAGTAATACCAAAGGTACGAGTCTTGATGAAAAGCTTCATCTTATGACCGAACTGTGGAAAATGGAGTTCTTTGAAACTCGTCTAGCCGCCATTGATGTCTTCAAGGAATATGCTCAGAAAGGCTCGGTTGACAAAGCGCTAGAGCTTGCAAGTAGCTGGATTGATGATGCTGACACATGGGCGATCACGGATCCACTCTGTTCTCCTTGTATCGGCAGTCTAATTCTGAGAGACCCTAAGGTTGAGAAAGAATTAAAATCTTGGAGAATATCGGACAACTTCTGGCGACGCCGGTGTTCCGTTCTTCCATATCTCTACCTGACCCTAAAAACTCAGTATAAGCCCGAATATGCAAGTAAGATACTCGATGCAGTCGCACCACACATCTCTGATGAGGAGTTCTTTGTTGGAAAGGCTGCTGGATGGGTATTGCGTGAACTAAGTAAAAGGGATCCTAATCTAATAAGTGATTTTTACGGAAAGTATCGTCATATAATGACGAAACTTGTTATTAGGGAAGGCCAAAAGAAGATCTAGATCTCAGAGATGGCAGGATAAATAATCTGTATCTCTGAGATCCAAATTGCTTTCATCTTCTAGGTTCCAAAATCAGTACAATTACTACAATTGCTGCACCGCCTATCCCTGCTACCAGAAGAATCCCCATATCAATATTAAATCTTGGAGTGGGTGTAATTGTGGTTGTAGTTGTAGTTGTTGTTGTGATCACAACGGCTTCGGTTACAATTACTTGTACAGTGTCATTAGCATTGTTCCCGATTGTATCAATTACGCGTAATTTGAAGGAATAAGTTCCCACTGATAGACCATCAACAGAATAAGAAACAGCTGAACCATCCCAAGTTTCACTACAATCCAAGACGTCAATTAGACCATTTGTGACATTGTGTAGACTAAATGCGCACGAAAACTCCGTTGTATTAAATGTGCAGTATGTAATTACGAAATGAAGCAGTAGTGTCGCTAATGTTTATGCAAGCGCCATCAATTTCCTCAGTAAATTCAAGAAGCGAGAGTGTATAGGGGCTATCAGAGGTACCTTACCCTGATCAGCCTTCACTTACAAAATCATCATTCGAGTTTATAACCATTGGACTATGAGCTGTGTAAGTTTGACTTGATATACTGCTATCATCAATCATCCCGTCATTTGAAAGAACTATTCTATTACTTCTAAATGTGCAGAATAACACGAATAATATTACGGTAGTAAGTACTACTTTTCTCAATCTACTAACCCCTTCCACACGTATCTGAAATAATATCTCAGATTGCAGTTGCAGTAAATACCACTGGTCACTTAAACTTGTTTAGCTATCAAGTATGTTTTTCCCTCCATCATTGCCTTAACGAATTTCCTACGATTCTCTTCTT